>CAZMSI010000149.1:0-5169 GCA_964568895.1 uncultured Sideroxydans sp.
CGGCCCTATCAGGATCGTGGTGTACTTACCGAGCAGACCGACTCCGGGCGCAAGCTTGCCCTGCCCCACCCAGCTATTGGTCACGCTGATCATGTTGTTGTAAAGCATGTAAATCACCAGCGCCACAATCAGGTTGAGCGAACGGCCGGCACGTGGATTGACAAAGCTTAGCGGAATCGCCATCAGCGCCAATATTAGCGCGCTGACCGGCAGGCCGATGCGCCACTCCAGTTCCGACAAGTTCCAGGGAATACGATGCTGCAACAGATACAGGGTAGACAACGCCTTGGGTGACGGCGGTTCCTTCCTGATCTTTCCTTCTTCGATGCGCATCGCATAACGCTTGAACTCGGCAATGCGGTAATCACGCTGGCCGGGCGTTCCCTCGTAACGAATACCGTTCAGCAACACCAGAAAGCGATCTCCATTCTGCGCAGTTTGCTGCAGACCTTCCTTCGCCACCATGATGCCTACCTTGCCGTTCTGCACCGATTGCACAAAAACATTCTTGACGCGCCCTCTGCCAATATCGACATTTTCCAGGAAATACACGCGGTCGGCCTGTTTCGATTCGCGGAAGGTTCCCGGGGTGGAAGCCGTCACATCACTGCGGCTGTCCAGCCGGCGCTTGAACTCGCCCGCCTTGGACAAGGCCCATGGCGACAGCGCCAGACTGAGCAGCGCAATCAGCCCGACAACCGGCAGCGCATACCACATTACCGGCCGTATCCATCGTGTCAATCCGATACCGGAACAGAACCACACCACCATTTCGCTGTCGCGGTAACTGCGCGACAGCGCCAGCAGCACCGACAGGAAAAGGCTGAGTGAAAGCAGCACCGGCAGATAATTCAGTGCACTGAAGCCCAGCAACGCCAGCACACCTTCGGCCGGCAACGCGCCACTGACCGCATCACCCAGCAGGCGAATCAACTGGGTCAGCACCACAATTCCGAGCAGAACGACGAATACCAGCACCCCCGTGGAGGTAAATTCGTGTATTAATGACCTGTGGAATATTCCGCCGCGCAATACCCCGGGGCGCAGAGGCTTCATCTGTTGTCGCTTTGACTTTTGTTCATGAGTTTGCGGATAATCCGGCATCTGGCGCAGCACATTAAGGGCACATAAGGGGAATCTAGTGAAATTTAGCATAAAACAAGGCAGTCCGGAAAAACTCAAGGCCGGTTGCGTAGTGGCCGGCGTATTCGAAAACGGCAAACTGTCGAAAGCGGCGCAGATACTGGACAAGGCTGCCGGACATCGCCTCAGCGACATCGTCGCGCAGGGCGACATCAGCGGCAAAGCTGCCTCCACCCTGTTGCTGCAGAAGGTTCCCGGCATCGCCGCCGAGCGCGTGTTGCTGGTCGGCCTGGGGAAGTACGGCGAGCAGAACAGCAAAACCTCCATCGAAATCCTGCGAGCAGCATTCAATGCACTGGGCAGCACCGCGGCTAAAGATGCTATCGTATATCTGACCGACGAAGACACCGGAAAAAATGCCGCATGGGTGGTAAAACAGGCCGTGCTGGCCGCTGCCGAATCCGGCTATCGCTCCGACAGCCTGAAGAGCAAGCCCGCCAAACCCGTAACATTGAAGAACCTGATCCTGGCCACGCTGAACAAACCGGCCGCCGGACTGGAAGCTGCGCTCCACCAGGCCGTCGCCACGACGCATGGCATGAAACTGGCCAAGGATCTCGGTAATCTGCCGGGTAACGTCTGCACCCCTTCCTATCTCGCCACACAGGCTTTGACGCTGGGCAAGAAGCACAAAAGCATCAAGACCACCGTACTGGAAGAGAAGGACATGCAGAAACTGGGCATGGGTTCCTTCCTTTCCGTCACCCGCGGCAGCGAGCAACCGGCCAAGCTGATCACCATGGAATACCAGGGCACGGACAAGAAACAGAAACCCGTGGTGCTGGTCGGCAAAGGCATTACCTTCGACTCCGGCGGCATCTCGATCAAGCCCGGCGCCGAAATGGATGAGATGAAATACGACATGTGTGGCGCCGCCAGCGTGCTCGGCACGATGCAGGCCATCGCCGAAATGGGGCTTAAGCTCAATGTAGTCGCAGTCATTCCAAGTTGTGAAAACCTGCCTTCCGGCACTGCCAGCAAGCCCGGCGATATCGTCACCAGCATGTCCGGCCAGAGCATCGAGATTCTCAACACCGATGCCGAAGGCCGATTGATCCTGTGCGACGCGCTGACCTACTCGGCAAAGTTCAAGCCGGACACGGTAATCGATATCGCCACGCTGACCGGCGCCTGCGTCATCGCGCTGGGCCATGTCGCCAGCGGCTTGCTCAGCAACCAGCAAGACCTGGCTCAGGAACTGTTGACTGCAGGCGAACAGGTTTACGACCGTGCCTGGCAGCTGCCGCTGTTCGACGAATATCAGCCGCTATTGGACAGCAACTTCGCCGACATGCAGAACATCGGCGGCCGCGCAGGCGGCACCATCACCGCCGCCTGTTTCCTGTCGCGTTTCGCCAAGGACTATCGCTGGGCTCACCTTGACATCGCCGGCACTGCCTGGAAATCCGGCAAGGAAAAAGGCGCAACTGGCCGCCCGGTACCGCTGCTGACGCAATATTTGATCAACCGTGCGGGCAAATGATTGAGTCACGGATGAACACAGATGACACACGGATTAAGGCAGGAATATGTATTTCCGGTTTGATTCTATCCGTGTTTGATCCGTGTAAATCTGTGGCTAAATGAACCATGACCAAGATAGATTTCTACACCGGCAGTACCGACAAACTGCGCACCGCCTGCCAGTTAAGCCACAAGGCGATGCAGAACGGCGTGCGCGTGCTGCTGCACACGCCGGATGCCGCCACTGCCGATACCCTCGACAAGCTGCTGTGGCACTATCCGGCAATCGCCTTCATCCCCCATTGTCGCAGCCACCAGCAGGAAGCGGCGACCATGCCGGTGGTACTCGGTCATGACCAGGAAACGACGACGCCGCACAGCGAGCTGCTGATCAGCCTGCACCCGGAGTGCCTGCCATTCTTCAGCCGCTTCCAGCGGGTAATCGAAATTATCGGACAGGACGAGGACGACGTACGCCTGGGGCGCGAGCGCTTCGGCTTCTACCGCGACCGCGGTTACGAGTTGCGCCACGTTGACCTGAAAGCCGGGAACGACCGGGCATGAGCCAGCGCACCGACCCGGCAATCGAACTCCCAGACCTGCCGCTACTGACTGAGGCAGTGGAAGAAGACGGCACAGATATACCGGTGCTGACCGAGGTGCTCGCCGAAGCGGTTCCCACACTCGTGGCGCAAACCGCAACGCCGCAAACTGAAACCGGATATGAACAGCTCGCAGCGCAAATTGCACCGCAACTGGAAGTCCTGCTGCGCGAAAAGCTTGCCGCGCAATTCGGCACAATGTGGCAGCAAGCCTGGGCCGAAGCGCAAACCAGCCTGCCCGCATTGATCCGCGAGCAGCTTGCCACACAGCAGCCAACAAAGAGTGATGCTGCAACTGTTGCTATAATCCCGCCCTTTTCCGCCGCAACGGGAACACCTCAAGCAAACAAGATACAAATGGAACTCGCAAAAAGTTTTGAACCACAAGCCATCGAAGCGCGCTGGTATCCCGCATGGGAGGACGCCGGCTATTTCCGCGCCACCACCGATAGTAACAAGCCCGCCTTTTGCATCATGCTGCCGCCACCCAACGTCACCGGCACGCTGCATATGGGCCACGCCTTCCAGGACACACTGATGGATGCGCTGGTGCGCTACCACCGCATGCAGGGTGACAACACGTTATGGCAGCCGGGCACCGACCACGCGGGCATCGCCACGCAGATCGTGGTCGAGCGCCAGCTCGATGCACAGAACATCTCGCGCCACGAACTCGGCCGCGAAGCTTTCGTCGAACGGGTATGGGAATGGAAGGAGCATTCAGGCTCCACCATCACGCGCCAGATGCGCCGCCTCGGCGCCTCCTGCGACTGGTCGCGTGAACGCTTTACCATGGACGAGGGCCTGTCCGAAGCCGTCACTGAAGTATTCGTCAAACTGCACGAGCAGGGGCTGATCTACCGTGGCAAGCGGCTGGTCAACTGGGATCCGGTGCTGGGTACCGCAGTATCCGACCTCGAAGTGGTCTCGCAGGAAGAAGACGGCTCGATGTGGCATATCGCCTACCCGCTGGAAGTCGGCGTGGGCTCGCTGATCGTCGCCACCACCCGTCCGGAAACCATGCTCGGCGATGTCGCCGTGGCAGTACACCCGGAGGATGCCCGCTACAAGCACCTGATCGGCCAGCGCCTGAAACTGCCGCTCACCGACCGCATGATCCCGATCATTGCCGACGAGTACGTCGACCCCAGCTTCGGTACCGGCTGCGTCAAGATCACCCCGGCACATGATTTCAATGACTACCAGGTCGGCCATCGTCACGACCTCGAGGCGATCAGCATTTTCACGCTGGATGCAAAAATCAATGAGCATGCGCCCGCCGCCTATCAGGGCCTGGACCGTTTCGAAGCGCGCAAACAGATCATCGCCGACCTCGAAGCGCAACACCTGCTCGCTGCCGTCAAGCCGCACAAGCTGATGGTGCCCAGAGGTGACCGCAGCCACGCGGTAATCGAGCCGATGCTCACCGACCAGTGGTTTGTCAAAATGGAGGATCTGGCACAACAGGGCTTGCAGGCAGTGGATAGCGGAGAGATCAAGTTCGTCCCGGAAAACTGGACCAACACCTACGACCAATGGCTGACCAATATCCAGGACTGGTGCATCTCGCGCCAGCTGTGGTGGGGCCACCGCATCCCGGCGTGGTATGACGACCACGGCAACATATATGTGGCGCGCAATGAGCAGGATGCTTCCGAGCAGGCTCTCGCCAAAGGCTATAGCGGCGAGCTGAAGCGCGATGAAGATGTGCTGGACACCTGGTTCTCCTCCGCGCTGTGGCCGTTCTCCACACTGGGTTGGCCGCACGAAACAAAAGAGCTGAATACATTTTTGCCGAGTTCGGTTCTGGTCACCGGCTTCGACATCATTTTCTTCTGGGTGGCGCGCATGGTGATGATGTCGCAACACCTCACCGGCAAGGTGCCGTTCCACGAGGTATACGTGCATGGCTTGGTGCGTGACCATCACGGCAACAAGATGTCGAAATCCAAAGGCAACG
>CAZMSI010000150.1:0-5130 GCA_964568895.1 uncultured Sideroxydans sp.
CCGCAGTGCGCGGCGCATTTCCCGACCGGCGCCTGGTGCTGGTATTCCAGCCGCATCGTTACACGCGCACGCGCGACCTGTTTGAGGATTTCGTCAAGGTGCTGGGCGGGGTGGATGCGTTGCTGCTGACCGAGGTGTATGCGGCCGGCGAAGCGCCCATTGTGGCGGCGGACGGCAGGGCGCTGATGCGTGCGCTGCGCGTGGCGGGCCGTGAAGAGGAATTGTTTGTCGAGCAGGTTGCGGATTTGCCGCAGGCAATTTTGCAGATGGCGCAGCCGGGCGATGTGGTGGTGACCATGGGCGCCGGCTCGATCAGTAGCGTGCCGGCGCAGGTGCAGAGTCTGACTCAGGGTGATGCATGAATATGACGGAAGCGAAAAATCTGATGGCTGAGGAATTGCGCGGAACGTTGCGCCAGAACACAGACATGAGCCGGCATACCAGCTGGCGCGCGGGCGGCCGTGCCGAACGGGTCTACCAGCCGGCGGACCTGGCTGATCTGGTGCTGTTCCTGCGCAAGCTGCCGGTCAACGAGCCGTTGTATGCGGTCGGGTTGGGCAGCAATCTGCTGGTGCGCGATGGTGGCCTGCGCGGCACAGTGCTGCTGCTGCACGCGGCGCTGAACGAAATGCGCATTGAAGAAGATGGGTCGCTCTATGTTCAGGCCGGTATATCCGGCGCCAAGCTGGCGCGCTTTGCCGCGTTGCACAACCTGAGCGGGGCGGAATTTTTTGCCGGCATTCCCGGCACAGTGGGCGGCATGCTGGCGATGAACGGCGGTTGCTACGGCAGCGAGACCTGGCAGTTCGTACAACGGGTGCAGACCATTACGCGCGGCGGCGAACTGCGTGAGCGTATGCCGAAGGATTACGACATCGGCTACCGGCATGTGGCGCTGCGCAGTGGCGGCGAGGAATGGTTCGTCGGGGCCTGGCTACGCCTGCCGGAGGGTGACGGCGAGACTGCGCGCATGGAGATCAAGGCGTTGCTGGCAAAGCGTGTTGCCAACCAGCCACTCAACCTGCCGAATGCCGGTTCGGTGTTCCGTAATCCGCCGGGCGATCATGCGGCGCGGCTGATCGAGCAATGCGGCCTGAAAGGCAGGCGCATCGGTGGTGCACAGGTGTCGGAGAAGCACGCCAACTTTATCGTGAACACCGGCGGTGCCACGGCGGCGGACATTGAAAACCTGATTAACGAAGTGCGCTCGACGGTAGCGGCAAAAACCGGCATTGAACTGCATCAGGAAGTACGAATCATCGGCGAGGCGAAATGAACGAAACGATGCTCAATCCTCAATCCTCAATCCTCAATCCTGCCGTCTTCGGCAAGGTGGCGGTGCTGTTCGGCGGGCGCTCCGCAGAACGCGAGGTGTCGCTGAAGAGCGGAGCTGCGGTGCTGGCCGCGCTGCAGAACAGCGGGGTCGATGCGCACGCCTTCGATCCGGCAGTGCTTGACCTGCAGGCATTGCGCGACGAGGGATACGATCGCGCATTCATCATATTGCACGGGCGTTACGGCGAGGACGGCACGGTGCAGGGCGCGCTCGAACTGTTGGGCATTCCTTACACCGGCAGCGGGGTGCTGGCGTCGGCGCTGGCGATGGACAAGTGGCGCAGCAAACTGGTGTGGCAGGCGGCGGGCCTGCCGGTTCCGGGCTACGAAGTGCTGACCGCGGCCAGCGATTTCGATGCGGTCGCACAGCGCCTGGGGTTGCCACTGTTTGTGAAGCCGGCCAGCGAAGGCTCCAGCGTCGGCATCACCAAGGTCAAACAGGCGGACGACCTGCGTGCCGCGTACGAAGAGGCGGCCAGACACGACACGCTGGTGCTGGCTGAACAATTTATCGGCAATGGCGAATATACCGCTTCCATTCTTGGTGATCGTGCATTGCCGGTGATCAGAATCGAGCCGGCCAAGGAATTCTACGACTACGAGGCGAAATACCTGCGCAACGACACGCGCTATCTGTGTCCCTCCGGTCTGGCGCCGGAACAGGAGAGGCAAATGCAGCAACTCGCGCAACAGGCGTTCGCGCTGCTTGGGGGTAAAGGCTGGGGGCGGGTCGATTTCCTGATGGATGAGGCGGGCAAGCCTTATCTGCTGGAGGTAAATACCGCGCCCGGCATGACCGATCACAGCCTGGTGCCGATGGCGGCACGCCAAGCCGGAATGAGCTTCGAACAACTGGTGCTGAATATTCTGGAGCTAAGTCATGTGGGATGAACCGCAGGCCCTGAACAAATTATCCAATGCGTTGTTCGGCGTTGCCGCGGCATTGCTGTTGTTCGGCGCGTTGCATTATGCGTTGCACCTGCCGGTGTTTGCCTTGCGCACGGTGCAACTGGATGTTGCGCCGCAACGGGTGAATATCGCAGATGTGGAGTCGGTGGTGCGCAACGAACTGCGCGGGAATTTTTTCACCGTCGACCTGGAACAGACGCGGCGCGATTTCGAGCAACTGTCCTGGGTGCGCAAGGTCGACGTGCGGCGCCACTTTCCGTGGCGGCTGGACGTAACGCTGGAAGAACAGGTGGCACTGGCGCGCTGGAACGACACGCAACTGGTGAATACTCACGGCGAAGTATTTGATGCGCAAACGGATCAGGCATTGCCGAGTCTCAGCGGCCCGGACGGTAGTGCTGCCGAGGTGGCGCTGCGTTACACCCGCTTCAGCCAGATGTTGTCGCCGCTCGGGCAACGGGTCACGCAACTCGGGCTGTCGCCGCGGGGCGCATGGCAACTGCGGCTACAGGATGGATTGCAGGTGAAGTTGGGACGGGAACAGATGGAGCAGCGGCTGGCGCGGTTTGTTGCGGTGTATCCATATAGCCTGGCGACGATGCAGCAACCGGCGCGCTATGTGGATTTACGCTACCACAACGGTTTTGCTGCGTATCTGCCGACGGCACATGGGTAGCGGGCGGAACGGATAGGGGCGGCGGAGAAATATTATGAGCAGAAGCATGAATAAAGGCAGGGAAAGCAAAAACCTGATCATCGGGCTGGATATCGGCACCTCGAAGATCGTGGCCATCGTCGGCGAGATCAAGCCGGAGGGCACGCTGGAGGTGGTCGGTGTGGGCATGCACGAATCCT
The DNA here is from genome assembly GCA_964568895.1 of uncultured Sideroxydans sp. Classification (GTDB taxonomy): domain Bacteria; phylum Pseudomonadota; class Gammaproteobacteria; order Burkholderiales; family Gallionellaceae; genus RI-121. The sequence continues at coordinate 3,100 of CAZMSI010000150.1, forward strand.
CCGGCATGAAAAAGGGCATGGTGGTGAATATCGATGCCACGGTGGCGGCAATCCAGCGCGCGCTGGGTGATGCCGAACTGATGGCCGACTGCAAGATTCGCGAGGTGTACACCGGCATTGCGGGCAGCCACATCAGGAGTTCCAACGCCAACGGCATGGTCAAGATCAAGGACAAGGAGGTGTTGCAGGCCGACATCGATCGGGTGATCGAGACCGCCAGTTCGATCAGCCTGCCGGGCGACCAGCAGATCCTGCACATCCTGGAGCAGGAGTTCAGCATCGACGGCCAGGAAGGCATCAAGAAGCCGTTGGGCATGAGCGGCATGCGGCTGGAGGCCGAGGTGCACATCGTTACCGGCGCGGTGGCGGCGGTGCAGAACATCATGAAGTGCATACATCGCTGCGGGCTGGAAGTGCGCGAAATGATCCTGCAGCCGCTGGCATCGAGCAGGACGGTATTGGCCGACGACGAGAAGGATCTGGGCGTGTGCCTGGTGGATATCGGTGGCGGCACCACCGATGTGGCGGTGTTTACCGGCGGTGCGATTCGCCATACCGCGGTGATTCCGATCGCCGGCGACCAGATCACCAACGACATCGCGATGGCGTTGCGCACGCCGACCAAGGACGCCGAGGATATCAAGATCAAGTACGGCTGCGCACTGCGCCAGCTGGCCGACGACACGCCGATCGAGGTGCCCGGGGTGGGTGAACGCGGTCCGCGCATGCTGGCGCGCCAGACACTGGCAGAAGTGATCGAGCCGCGCGTGGAAGAACTGTATTCGCTGGTGCAGGCGGAGTTGCGGCGCAGCGGCTTCGAGGACCTGCTGTCTTCCGGCATCGTCATCACCGGCGGCAGCAGTGCGATGCAGGGCATGGTGGAACTGGGCGAGGAGATTTTCCACATGCCGGTACGGCTGGGCCTGCCGCATTACGTGGGAGGTTTATCGGATGTAGTGAAGACGCCGCGTTTCTCCACCGGCGTCGGTTTGCTGCTGTATGGCCTGGAACGGCACCAGCGGCATGAGGCGGCACGGGTCCATTCAGGCTCGTTCGGCGATGTGCTGGAGAGGATGAAGGCGTGGTTCCAGGGTAATTTTTAGCGTTGGTTTTTCAGTTTTAAGGGTGTAGTAATTTTCAAGGAGAAACATATGTTCGAGATCATGGATACACAGAGTCAGGATGCGGTGATCAAAGTCATCGGCGTGGGGGGCTGCGGCGGCAATGCAGTCGATCACATGATAGAGCAGGGCGTGCTGGGGGTGGAGTTCGTAGCCATCAATACCGATGCCCAGGCGCTCAAACGCAGCAAGGCACGCATGCAGCTGCAGATCGGTGCCGGCATTACCAAGGGGCTGGGCGCGGGTGCGGTTCCCGATGTCGGGCGCGCTGCGGCGGAAGAAGATCGTGCGCGTATCGCCGAGATGATCAGCGGTGCGCACATGGTGTTCATCACCGCCGGCATGGGCGGCGGGACCGGTACCGGCGCGGCACCGATCGTGGCACAGGTGGCCAAGGAGATGGAAATCCTGACCGTGGCAGTGGTGACCAAGCCGTTTGCGCACGAAGGCAAGCGCACGCGGCTGGCGCAGGTCGGCATCGAGGAACTGTCGGAACATGTCGATTCGCTGATCATCGTGCCGAATGAAAAGCTGATGACCGTACTGGGCGAGGATACCACCCTGCTCGATGCATTCCGCGCTTCCAATGGCGTGCTGCAGGGCGCGGTGGCGGGCATCGCCGAAGTGATCAACGTGCCCGGCCTGGTCAACGTGGACTTTGCCGACGTGCGCACGCTGATGTCGGAAAACGGTATGGCGATGATGGGTTCGGCCACCGCTTCCGGAGCGGATCGGGCGCAGGTTGCAGCAGAACAGGCGATGTCCAGTCCGTTGCTGGAGGACGTGAACCTGGGCGGTGCGCGCGGCGTGCTGGTGAATATCAGCTCCAGCAACAGCCTGACCCTGAAGGAGTACAAGCAGGTCACCACCAGCGTGCAGTTCGCGGTCGAGGATGCCACGGTGATCGTCG
>CAZMSI010000151.1:0-5123 GCA_964568895.1 uncultured Sideroxydans sp.
CGCGTGGCCAGCCGCCCGGTACAGACCGCCTACGGCGAGTTCGAGCTGGTGACTTATCTGGACAAGACCTCGCAGCGCACCCATCTTGCGCTGGTGAAGGGCAAGATCGAGAAACAGAACGAAACCCTGGTGCGTGTGCACGAGCCGCTATCGGTGCTGGATTTCCTGGAACAGACGCACTACCCGCATTCGACCTGCGTGCACGATGCGTTGACCCGCATCGGCCAGGCGGATAGCGGCGTACTGGTATTGATGCACCGCAACGAGACTTCGCAGGAGTTGCTGGCGCGCGCTTCGGCGGCACCGGAGGCACACCATGCCTCGCAGTGGGATCCGCGCAGCTACGGCATCGGTGCGCAGATCCTGCACGACCTCAACGTCGGCAAGATGTGTCTACTGGCCACCCCGCGCAAGCTGCCCAGCATGGCCGGTTTCGGCCTGGAGGTGGTGGGCTACTGCTGTACCGGCAACGAGGAGAAAGCATGAACGAGATCGAGAAAAATATGGACGGCACGGGGCTGCGTATCGGCCTGGTGCAGGCCCGCTTCAATGAAATAGTGGGCGAGGGTCTGCTCGCGGCGTGTCGCGCGCAACTGACGCAGCAAGGCGTGAAGGACGAGGACATTACGCTGGCCACCGTGCCGGGCGCACTGGAGATTCCGCTGGTGCTGCAAGCGATGGCGCAGAGCAAGAAATTCGATGCGCTGATCGCGCTGGGTGCGGTGATTCGCGGTGACACCTATCATTTCGAAGTGGTGTCCAACGAATCCGCGCGCGGCGTTTCCGAGGTGCAGCTGCAGTACGGTGTACCTGTCGCCAACGCCATCCTGACCACCGATACCGACGAGCAGGCCGAGGCGCGCATGAACGTCAAGGGCGCGGAAGCTGCGCTGGTGGCGATCGAGATGGTTAACCTGCTGAAAGCGATTTGATGAGCACAGCGGGAAAGGCTCCTGCCAAAAGTGCGCGCCGCCGTGCGCGCGAACTGGCGGTGCAGGGCATCTACCAGTGGCGGCTGGCCGGCGTTGACCTGGCGCAGCTCGAGAAGCAGGTGCGCGAGGACAAGAACCTCGGCAATTACGATGCGAAATTTTTCGGCGAGCTGCTGCGCGGTGCACTGGCACAGCATGCCGACCTGGAGACCGCGATTGCGCCTTGTCTCGACCGCCCGCTGGCGGAACTTAGCCCGGTGGAATTCTCGGTGTTGTTGCTGGCTGCGTATGAGTTGCTGCAACACCCGGAGATTCCCTACAAGGTGATCATCAACGAGGCGGTCGACCTGGCCAAGACCTACGGCGGCACCGACGGCCATAAATTCGTCAACGGCGTGCTGGACAAGCTGGCCGCGCAGGTGCGCGCGGTCGAAGTCGCCGCCAGGTAAATCTTTCCTTCCGCAGGGAGCGAGGCATGTCGGAGTTCGATCTGATCCGCCGCTATTTCACTCGCGCTACGCCTGGTGCCGAACTGGGCGTGGGCGACGATGCCGCGCTGTTGCGCACGGCTCCCGGCATGGAACTCGCGGTGTCTTCCGACATGCTGGTTGCCGGCACGCATTTCCTGCCCGATGCCGATCCCTGTCTGCTGGGACACAAGGCGCTGGCGGTGAATCTTTCGGACCTGGCGGCGATGGGTGCGCAGCCGCGCTGGGCGTTGCTGTCGCTGGCGCTGCCGCAGGCGGACGAGGCCTGGCTGCAGCAATTCAGTGCCGGATTCTTTGCACTGGCCGAGCGCTACGGCGTGGAACTGGTCGGCGGCGATACCACACGCGGGCCGCTCAACCTGTGCGTGACCGTTATGGGCGAAGTGCCGCAGGGCGCGGCGTTGCGGCGCAGCGGGGCGCAGGCGGGCGACGACATCTGGGTGTCCGGGGTGCTGGGTGATGCGGCATTGGCACTGGCGCAACTCAAGGGCGAGGTGCAGTTGCCGGAAAATGATTTCGCGGCCTGCGCACAACGGCTGCACCGGCCCGAGCCGCGCGTTGAATTAGGGCTGGCGCTACGCGGCATTGCCAACAGCGCGATCGACGTATCGGACGGTTTGCTGGCCGACCTCGGCCACATCCTGGAAAGTTCGGGATCCGGCGCGGAGCTCAATTTCGATGCGCTGCCGGTTTCCGCTGCATTGCAATCCTGTCTGTTACAGCCGCTGGGCCGGCATTGCGCGCTGGCTGGCGGCGACGATTACGAATTGTGCTTCACCGCCCCGCTTGCACGACGCGAAGCAATACAGCAGATTTCGCGCAAGCTGGACTTGCCGCTGGCGCGCATCGGCACTATCGTATCGGGCAGCGGCTGCACCGTACACACAGAAGACGGCCGCGCCATCACTCTCGGGGAATCGGGTTATGACCATTTCGCATGAACTGAACGTTCAGCCTTCGTGGCGCTTCATTTTCAGCCATCCTGCACATCTTTTTTCCTTTGGCTTCGGCAGCGGCCTGTTCCCGCGTTCGCCCGGTACCGCGGGCACGTTGGTGGCATTCCCGCTGTACTGGCTGATGACGCCGCACCTGACCACCAAGAGCTACCTGATCATGCTGGTGTGGGCATTCGCCATCGGCGTGCTGGCCTGCGACAAGACCGGGCGTGCGCTGGGCGAATCCGATTACGGCGGCATCGTGTGGGACGAGATCGTGGCCTTCCTGTTGGTGTTGTTTTTCACGCCATTTGCCGGCTCGTTCGCCACGGCGACCGGTATTTTCTGGAACCTGCTGGCATTTTCACTGTTCCGCTTTTTCGACATCGTCAAGCCGCCACCCATCCGCTATTTCGACATCCACTGGCACGGCGGCTTGGGCGTGATGTTCGACGACGTGCTGGCGGCGGGCTACACCCTGCTGTGCCTGGCTCTGGTCAAATCCATCCTCGGATGATTGCGCGCCGGTTACTGTTATTGCTGTTGCTGTGCGTTGTTCCGTTTGCCGCACACGCGGAGAAATTCAGCGGCCGGGTGATCGTGGTGATCGACGGCGATACCGTGCTGGTCCTGCGCCATGGCCATCCATTGAAAATCCGCCTGGCCGATATCGATGCACCGGAAATAGTGCATGCGGGGATGGGCGGCCCGCAAAAATCCCAACCTTACGGCCTGGCTTCGACCGATGCCCTGAAACGACTGGTGCTGCACAAACTGGTGGAAGTGGATACGCTGGCCATCGACAAATACGGCCGCACCGTTGCGCTGCTGAAAATCGGCAAACTCAATGTCAACGAGGAAATGGTACGCCGGGGCATGGCCTGGGAATATTCGCACTATCACAGCGACCGGCGCTACATCGCACTGCAGCAGGAAGCGCAGCAGGTAAAACGCGGGCTATGGCAGCAGGCAGACCCGATGCCGCCGTGGCAGTGGCGCAAGGAGCACAAGGCGGAACACGAAGCGCTGCCGGTGCTGAAGCCGGGCGATTACAAGTGCGGCACCAAGCATCATTGCTCGCAGATGCGTTCCTGCAACGAGGCGCATTACTACCTCACTGTGTGCGGGGTGACGGCGCTGAATCCGGCGGGCGATGGCGTGCCGTGCAAAAGCCTGTGCCTGAACGGCAGGTGAGCTTTTAACGACGGTCAGACGCTCAGCTTGCGGCAGCCTTGTGCATCGCAGTACAGGGCGTCGCCATGGTGGTGCCAGTCGCTCAGCACCCAGCGCTCGCAGTCGTGGCCGTCGACATGATGCAGGTGATGGCCGGGGCGGTGGGTGTGGCCGTGGATCATGTCGGGATAGCCATGCTCGCGCAGCATGGCGGCGACGGCTTCCGCATTCACGTCCATGATGGCTTCGGGTTTGTTGCGGGTTTCCTGCTGGCTGCGGCTGCGCAGTTCGCCGATGTATGCCTTGCGCTGTTCCAGCGGCTGCGCCAGGAACTGACTCTGGAATTCAGGATTGTGTACTTGCTTGCGATAGGCCTGGTATTCGTGGTCATCGGTGCACAACAGGTCACCATGGGTGAGCAACAACGGCCGACCATACAGTTCGATCAGCGTCGGGTCCGGCAGCAGCGTGGCTTCGCAGGCCTGTTCCAGTGCCTTGTTCATCAGCAGGTCACGGTTGCCGCGCATCAGGTAGACGCGTGTGCCGCCGCGCGCGAGTTTCTGCAACGCGCTGGTGACGGTCTGGTGTAGCGGCTCGTCCATGTCATCGTCACCTGCCCAGTATTCGAACAGGTCGCCGAGGATATACAGCGCTTCGGCTTCAGGCGCCGTGTGCTGCACGAAGTTCAGAAACAGATCGGTAGCCGGCTGCTTTGCACTCAGGTGCAGGTCGGAGATGAACAGGGTGTGCATTTCAGGATTCGGGATTCGGGATTCAGGATTCAGTTTAGAGACGGTGGTTTTACTGAATCCCGTATCCTGAATCCTGACTACTGTATGACTTCTGCCTTGGTGATGATCACGTCCTGCAGCGGCACATCCTGATGGCCGTTGCGGAAGCCGGTCTGCACCTTCTTGATCGCATCCACCACGTCGGTACCATCGACTACCTTGCCGAATACGCAGTAGCCGTAGCCCTGGGTGGTGGGGGCAGTGAAGTCGAGGAAGCTGTTGTTCTTGACGTTGATGAAGAACTGCGCAGTGGCGGAATTGGGATCGGAAGTGCGCGCCATGGCGATGGTGTAGACATCGTTCTTCAATCCGTTGTCCGCCTCGTTCTTGATCGGTGCGCGGGTCTGCTTCTGTTTCATGCCCGGCTCGAAGCCGCCGCCCTGGATCATGAAGTTGTCGATTATGCGATGGAATATGGTGCCGTTATAGAAACCGCTGTTCACGTACTCGAGAAAGTTCTTGACCGTGACTGGCGCCTTGTCGTCGTACAATTCGAGGGTGATGGTGCCGTGGTTGGTATGCAGTTTGACCATGCTGTGCTTTCCTTTCTGTGTGTGATTGGTGGTGGCCGCATGTGCCGGTACGATAAACAGTACCGCGAGCAGCAGGGTGGCCAGAGGTTTCAGGAATTTCATGCTGCGCCCTCATAGATGATTTGCCATTGGTCGCCGTGCTTGATCCAGTACTGGCGCTTTTTCATACGGTTGTTCAGGTTGCTGCTGCTATAGTCCTGATCGAAGCTGACTACCGCCAGGTTGGGCTGGTCGGGATAGGAAAAGATACTGATGTTGGATAGCTTGACCT
>CAZMSI010000152.1:0-5061 GCA_964568895.1 uncultured Sideroxydans sp.
GCGATCTTGCAGGCCACCATGTTGACTTCGTCGCTCATGGTCACCGCCAGCAGCATGTCGGCATCTTCAATGCCGGCCTGTTCCAGTGTGGTCGGATGCGAGGCGTTGCCGACCAGTGTGCGCAAATCGAAGCGGTCCTGCAGCAGGCGCAGCTTTTCCGCATCAGTATCGACCACGGTGATGTCGTTGGCCTCGCTTACCAGACTTTCGGCCACCGTCGAACCCACCTGCCCCGCACCCAGTATCAGTATTTTCACGCCGGACGCTCCCTGTCCCGAGAAATTATTATTGCGCGCGTACCCAGTTTTTCCACTGTTCGAACAAGGCCGGATCCGCCGAAGCAATCACCGACCGCCGCCATACGTCGCAGTTGCAGAAATCATCGCTATCGAGGCAGCACACCAGTCCACCCGCTTCCTGCAGCACCAGCGAACCCGCCGCATAATCCCACAGCATCTGGCCTCCGTGCAGGTACACGTCATATCGGCCTGCGGCAGTGTAGCACCAGTCCAAAGCACTGGCGCCAAAATTGCGCTGCGAGATGAACGGCGGTGAAACCGCCAGCCGCGTTGCCAATTTGTCATCAATCCATTTCATATCGACATTGGCCAACGCCGTGGATAAATCCTTCGCCGCGTTGCGGCTGACCAGTTTTTCGCCGTTCAGGTAGGCACCGCGCCCGGCCTCGGCAGCAAACGCCTCATCTCCAGCCGGATCGTAGACCACGCCGAGCACGCTACGGCCTCCGCGCACCAGCGCTGCCGACACCGCAAAATAGGGCAGGCCGCGCACAAAATTGGAAGTGCCATCGATGGGATCGATGCACCACACACCTTGCTCATTGCTTTCCGCCCACAGCGCCCGCTGTTGTTCGGCCGGCATTTCCTCGCCAATCACCGGCACATTGACGATCGCCTGCAGCTTGCGTGTCAGCGCCTCCTGCGCGGACAGATCGGCCTCGGTACACAAACTGCCGTCGCTCTTGCGCTGCAGCGCCACCTTCATATAGCGCGGCATGATCTCTTCCGCCGCAACCAGCTTGACCGCTGCCACCACCGCACGCAGAGTGGCGCTCAGGCCCGGTTTCACCCTTCGTCTTTCCATTTGATGGAGCAACCCATGCTGGGAATCTGCTCCAGCGGCCCCTTGCCGGTCTGCGCCACCTGTACCATGGCGTTGAACAGGTCGCGTGCCGCATCGGGTGCCGCCTCCTTGCGCGAAGCATCAAGACGCCCGCGATACTGCAATTCCAGGTTGGCATTGAAACCGAAGAAGTCCGGCGTACATACCGCGCCGTAATCCTTGGCTATCTGCTGCGTCTCGTCCCACACATAGGGAAACGGATAGCCATATTCCTCGGCAACTTTCTTCATGTTGTCGAAACTGTCTTCCGGATAATCCGCCGGGTCGTTGGACATGATGGCAATGCTGTTGATGCCGTATTGCTGCAGTTCGCGGGTGTCGCGGATGATGCGGTCGCGAATCGACTGCACATAGGGACAGTGGTTGCAGATAAACATCACCAGCAGGCCGTTCGGACCCAGCGCACTCTGCAACGTATGTTGCTTGCCGTCCACGCCCGGCAGGTTGAATTCCCGGGCCTTCCAACCGAAATCACAGATCGGCGGTTGCAAACTGACCATGAATCTACTCCTGACAACAAATCGAGGGGCGTTATATTATCACGCTGCCCGATATCACTATAAACTCCGGCCATGTCCGCACCGCGCTTTTATTGTCCGCCTCCGCTGTCTTCCGGCGCCACCTTCGAACTTCCGCCCGAAGCAGCACATCACGCCAGCCGCGTGCTGCGTCTGCGTGTTGGCGATGCGGTACAGATTTTCGACGGCCTGGGGCACGCCCTGGATGCCAAGATCTACTCCATCAAGGGCAAGCATGTCGTGCTGCACGAACTGCAGACCTGCATGGACGGGGCAGAATCGCCGTTGCGCATCGTACTGGCGCAGGCAATGAGCAGCAGCGAAAAAATGGACTGGGTAGTACAGAAGGCCACCGAACTCGGTGTCACCGAAATCCAGCCGGTACATGCCCAGCGCAGCGTAGCCAGGCTGTCGGGACCGCGCGCCGAAAAACGCACCGCGCACTGGCGCGGCATCGCCATCGCCGCCAGCGAACAGTGCGGCCGCAACCGGCTGCCGCACGTGCATGCGCCGCTGGAATTGAGTGCCTGGCTGGAGCAGGCCCGCCAGCTTCCCGGCAGCAAGTTCATCCTGCTGCCGGAAGGGGTTAACATGCTGCACAAACAGCCGCCGCCGCAGGAATGCGCCACCCTGCTGGTCGGCCCGGAGGGCGGCTTTGGCGAAAGCGAAATGCAGCTTGCGCAACAAATGGGCTTCGTGCCGATCCGCCTGGGTGCGCGCACCCTGCGCACCGAGACCGCCGCATTGGCCGGCATAGCCGCGCTACAAACACTATGGGGTGATTTTTGCTGAGGACTCGAATGAACAAATTGCTACTGCTGATTCTGCTGTCGTTTGTTACGCCCGCCCTGGCGGCCGGGCAGCCAACCGTAATTTACTGGAACACGGAAACCGGCAAAGCCATACGCGCGCGCATGCCGGCCGATGCCGATTACTGGCAGTTGGCACCGGTATTCGTGGCCCAGAAAACACAATCCTATTGTGCCGTAGCCAGCGCCGTGACTGTGCTCAACGCGCTGCCGATCAAAAGGCCCGTCGACCCGGTTTATGCGCCTTATGCCTATTTCACCCAGCGCGATTTTTTCAGTCCCGCGGTAAGCAGGATCATCGACGCCAGCACAGTCCTGGCGCAGGGCATGACACGCGAACAGATGGTACAAACCCTGCGGGCGCAGGGCGTACAGGCAAAATCCATTTCCGGCGCCGCGCTGGACGACACCAGTCTGCGCGCCTTGCTGCAGAAGGCCCTGGGCGACGATGGCCAGTTTGTGCTGGCCAATTACCTGCGCCAGAGCCTGGGCCAGGTGGGCGGCGGCCACTGGTCGGTACTGGCCGCCTATGACGCGCAGTCCGACCGCGTGTTGATACTCGACGTGGCGAAATACAAATACCAGCCGGCCTGGGTCAGCATCGATGCCCTGCACCGGGCAATCAACACCATGGACACCACCAGCCACCAGCCGCGCGGGCTGGTCATTGTATCCAAGTAGAAGAGAGCCGGGCGAACGGCCGTTCGCCCCATCAGTCCAAAGTGCTGCGATAGACGGCCTTGCCAAGTGAGGCTATGATTCCCGCACCCCATCAACGCCAAAGGAACCACATGAACATAAAGTCAGCGCTCATCATTGTAATTTGTGCTTCGCTGGGCCTGGTCGCCGGATATGCGATTTTCGGCAAATTGGCGGGCAGCTATGTGAGTATGGATACGCTGCTTTCCTTTGGCGGCAACGCACTCCAGAGCGCCTTTCGCTCCATCTCCGGCATTGAGGCAATGCGCAACAAAATTCTGCTTTGTGGCGTAGCGGGAGTTGTAGTGGGTGTGCTACTGGCCTTCACGGTAAAGAAATAAAGGGATAGCCATGCCATACGTCAACATCCGTATCGCCGGCTCGCTGTCGCGCGAACAAAAGGCAAAGATCGCCGAGGAAATCACCGATACGCTCGAGCGCATCGCACACAAGCCCGCCTCGTATACCTACATTTCCTTCGACGAACTCGCTGACGAAAACTGGGCGATTGCCGGCAAACTGCTCGACGAGGAGTAGTACTGCAGCTATTGCGTTGCAAGGCCGCCTTGCAGGATACTGGGCGATAAATCATAACGAATGCCGCGACACATACACGATGCATCAAGACGCACCCGCCCCTTCCACCGATTTCGTTGACTGGTTCCGTTCCGTCGCGCCCTACATCAACGCCTTCCGCGGCCGCACTTTCGTGGTGGCGTTTGGCGGCGAGGTGGTGGCCGACGGCAAATTCGTCGAACTGACCCACGACCTCAACCTGCTGGCCAGCCTCGGTGTCAAGCTGGTGCTGGTACACGGCGCGCGGCCGCAGATCGAACAGCATCTGTCACGCAACAGCATCGAGGACTATTACCACCACGGTATCCGCCGCACCGACCCCGATGCCATGCAGTGCGTGAAGGAGGCGGTGGGCCGGGTGCGCGTCGAAATCGAGGCGTTGCTGTCGATGGGCCTGCCCAATTCGCCGATGGCCAACGCCGACATCAGGGTAGCTGGCGGCAATTTCATCACCGCACAGCCGATGGGCGTGATCAACGGTGTCGACCTGTTGCACACCGGTAATGTGCGCAAGGTGGATACGGATGCGATCAAGGACCGGCTCGCCTTCGGCGAGGTGGTGCTGCTGTCGCCGCTGGGCTATTCGCCGACCGGCGAGGTGTTCAACCTGACGCTGGAAGATGTGGCCACGCAGACCGCCATCGCGCTGGATGCGGACAAGCTGATTTTCCTGATGGACAGCGACGGAGTGGTGGATAAGAAAGGCAGGTTGATTTCGGAACTGACCGTCGCCCAGGCCAATGTGCTGCTATCCGGCAAACAGAAGCTTTCCGACGACACAGCATTGTTCCTGCCGTGCGCGATACACGCCTGCGAAGCAGGTGTCGCGCGCACCCACCTGATCAGCCGCCACATCAACGGCGCGATTTTGCACGAGCTGTTCAGCGATGACGGCATCGGCAGCATGGTGGTGGAAAGCACACTCAATATCTTGCGCGACGCCAGCATCGAAGATGTTGGCGGCATCCTGCAGTTGCTGGAGCCGCTGGAGGAAGAAGGCATCCTGGTGCGGCGCGGACGCGAGCTGCTGGAACAGGAAATCGGCCGTTTCGTGGTAATGGAACACGACCACCGCATCATCGGCTGCGCTGCGCTGTATCCGTTCGCCGGCGAGAAATCCGCCGAACTGGCCTGTCTCGCGGTGCAGCCGGGCTACCGCAAGCAGGGTTATGGCGATGCATTGCTGAAACACATCAGCGCCGAGGCCAAGGTGCAGGGGCTGCGCAAGCTGTTCGTGCTGACCACGCGGACTGCGCACTGGTTCATCGAGCGCGGCTTCAAGGAAACCGATGTGGCGCAACTGCCGGCGCAGAAGA
>CAZMSI010000153.1:0-5036 GCA_964568895.1 uncultured Sideroxydans sp.
TGCAGACGTTCAATCAACGCCTGAACCGACATCTGCCCAAGGTCCTCACCTTTACGGGTTCGCACGGCAACGAGGCCTGCAGCCATTTCCTTATCGCCGACGATCAGCTGATAAGGCAACCTCTGCAGGCTATGTTCGCGTATTTTATAGGTAATCTTTTCATTGCGCAAATCTTGTTGCACCCGGAAACCGGCCCCGCGCAAATCGGCCACCACCCGGCCGGCATATTCCTCCTGCGCCTGGGAAATGTTCATTACCACCATCTGCACCGGTGACAGCCACAGCGGGAAAGCACCGGCATAATGCTCGATCAGGATTCCGATGAAACGCTCCATCGAGCCCACGATGGCGCGGTGCAGCATCACTGGCGGTTTGCGCGTATTGTCCTCGTCCACATACTCGGCGCCGAGGCGTTCCGGCAGGGTGAAATCGAGCTGGATGGTGCCGCACTGCCACAGCCTCCCCAGCGTATCCTTCAGCGTGAACTCGATCTTCGGACCGTAGAACGCGCCCTCGCCCGGCTGCAGTTCGAATTCCAGGCCGTTGCGCTTGAGTGCTGCCTCCAGCGCCGCCTCCGCCTTGTCCCAGGTCGCGTCGCTGCCCACGCGCTTGTCCGGCCGGGTGGACAGCTTCACCAGCACGTCGTGGAAACCGAAATCCGCGTAGATCTTCTGCAGCATCACGATGAAGTCCGCCACCTCGCCCTCGATCTGGCCTTCGGTGCAGAAGATGTGCGCATCGTCCTGGGTGAAACCGCGCACCCGCATCAGGCCGTGCAGCGCGCCGGACGGCTCGTTGCGGTGGCAGGAGCCGAACTCGGCCAGGCGCAACGGCAGGTCGCGATAACTGTGCAGGCCGTGATTGAAAATCTGCACGTGCCCTGGACAGTTCATCGGCTTCACCGCGTAATCGCGGTTTTCCGACGAAGTGGTAAACATGTTCTCGCGGTAGTTTTCCCAGTGCCCGGATTTCTCCCACAGCACACGATCCATCATCGCCGGCGTACGCACCTCCTGGTAACCGTACTCGACGAACTTGTGCCGCATGTACTGCTCGATTTCCTGCCACAGCGTCCAGCCGTTGGGATGCCAGAACACCATGCCCGGCGCCGCGTCCTGCATGTGGAACAGGTCCAGCTGCTTGGCCAGCTTGCGATGGTCGCGCTTCTCCGCTTCCTCCAGGCGATGCAGGTAGTCGGCAAGGTCTTCCTTGTTCGCCCAGGCGGTGCCGTAGATGCGCTGCAGCATCTCGTTGTTCGAATCGCCGCGCCAGTAGGCGCCGGCCACCTTCATCAGCTTGAACACCTTCAGCTTGCCGGTGGACGGCACGTGCGGGCCGCGGCACAGGTCGGTGAATTCGCCTTCGGTGTACAGCGATACGTCCTGATCCTCGGGGATGGAGGCGATGATCTCCGCCTTGTAGTGTTCTCCGATGCCCTTGAAATAGGCCACCGCCTCGTCGCGCGGCAGCACCTTGCGCGTTACCGGGATATCTTTTTTGACCAACTCGGCCATGCGCTTCTCGATCGCCGCCAGGTCTTCCGGGGTGAACGGACGACCATAGGAAAAATCGTAGTAGAAGCCGTTCTCGATCACCGGGCCGATGGTCACCTGCGCCTCGGGAAACAGCTCCTTCACCGCATAGGCCAGCAGGTGCGCAGTGGAATGGCGGATCAATTCCAGTCCCTCCGCATCCCTGGCGGTGACGATGGCCAGCTGCGCATCGTTCTCGATCAGGTGCGAGACATCGACCAGCTGGCCGTCGACCTTGCCGGCGAGTGCTGCGCGCGCAAGTCCCGCGCCGATGCTGGCAGCAACATCGGCAACCGTCACCGGCTGTTCGAAGCTGCGTTGCGATCCATCTGGCAAAGTAATAACAGGCATATCTATTCTTCAGAATTACAGGCTGAAACCATCAAAAACAAAGTGCGGCAAAACCGCACTCGATTGGCCAATCCACAAGGGGGCGAAGTATAGCTTAGGCAGTCGCTTACTGCCAGCCATGCGCGCGATATGGGGAATCCTGCCCGGCTTACAGGGAAGCGATGCGGCCAAGGCAGTTGTCGCACAGCAATTGCGCGCGCGCTTCCGTATCCGATTCCGCATAACAGCGCAGTTCCGGCGCATTGCCGGAGGGGCGCAAATGCACGATGTCGCCGCCGGCAAACGTGACCCGCAGGCCGTCTGTCGTGTCTACCCCGGCCACCTCGCCCGCATCGGCTCCCATCACGGCCCGCATCCGCCCGGCATCTTTCCCGAGTCCGGCAATCAGGTCCCGGCTGGTTTCCGGCGGAATGTTCTGCAAGCGGCTGCTGTGGGTAAAACGTTGCGGCAGCACAGCGGACAGCCCGGACAACCGGCAGCCGCGCTCGCGCGCCATGCACAGCATCGCCAGCATCGGCAGCACCGCATCGCGGGTGGGCAATGCCGCCAGTCTTCTTCCGTTGCGCAGCACGTCGCTGCCAAGCAGGAAACCGCCATTGGCCTCATAGCCCGCAACCGTGCCCGCGCTCATTTCGGCCTGCATGCCGGCAATGACGTAGGGCGAACCGATGCGGGTGCGATGTACCTTGCGGAACCATCCGGATTTCTCGGCGGCGGTGTTGCTGCTCACCGGCGTCACGACAACATCCATCCCGAGAAACTTCGCACACAGGATGCCCACCGCGTCGCCGCGAAACCAGTTTCCGTTCTCGTCCCCGATCAGCGGCCGGTCGGCATCGCCGTCCGTCGACAGGATGGCATCGAAAGCATGTTCGTTCGCCCACTGCCGCGCCTGCGCAATATCCTCCGCGCGCACCGCCTCGGTATCGATCGGCACGAAGTCGTCGGCGCGCCCCAGCGACAGCACCTCGGCACCGAGACCTTCCAGAATGCCGTGCAACACATCGCGCGCAACGCTCGAGTGTTCGTACACCGCGACCCGCATGCCGGCCAGCGCAGCGGCGCCGAAAAAATCGAGGTAACGCGCAACATATGCCTGCAGCGGACGCGGGTCGGGCGCGGCAAGCGGCGACGCGATTATTTCATCCGGGATTTCCACCACCGCATGCTGGATAGCCTCCTCGTCGGCCTTGGTGATCTCGCCCTCAGCCCGGTAGAACTTGATGCCGTTGCGATCGAAAGGAATGTGGCTGCCGGTCACCACGATAGCCGGCGCATGCAGGGTCGAGGCAAAAAAAGCCAGCGCCGGCGTCGGCAGCGCGCCCGCATAAACCACCTCGACGCCGCTTGCCCGCAAGGCGGCGACACAGGCTGCGGCGATCTGCGGACTGCTCGGACGCAGGTCATGTCCGAGGACGATTTGGTTGCCCTCGCCCGCAACCTGCCAGAAGGCCGCGGCATAGGCATAGCACACCCGGTCGCTCATCTGCGCGACCAGCCCGCGCGCGCCGCTGGTGCCGAACTGCACCCCGGACTCGGCAATCAGCTCGGAAAGCGCCAGCCTGGCCATGCCGTCAGCTGTCCAGGAATGCCTGGTAGGCCCGGCGTATGCCGTCCTCAAGCATGGTCTTCCTGGTCCAGCCCAGGCTGGTCATGTAGCTCACGTCCATCAGCTTTTGCATCGTGCCGTCCGGCTTGGTGGTGTCGAAGGCAAGGTCGCCCTCAAAGCCGACCACCTGCTTCACCAGCTCGGCCAGCTCGCGGATGGAAAGGTCTTCGCCGCAGCCGATATTGACCAGCGGCGGACGGGTGTCGTTGAACAGGATTTGCAGCTTGTCTTCGGTTTGCTCCAGCAGGTAAACGCAGGCATCCGCCATATCCTCGTTGTAGAGAAACTCGCGGCGCGGCGTGCCCGTTCCCCACACCACCACCTCGGCCGCCCCGGATTCCCTGGCCTCGTGCATCTTGCGGATCAGCGCCGGCAGTACGTGGGAATTCTCGAGGTCGTAATTGTCGCCGGGGCCATACAAATTGGTCGGCATCACCGCCACGTAGCGGGTGCCGTATTGCCGGTTGTATGCCCAGCACATTTCGATGCCGGCGATCTTGGCCAGCGCATAGGGACGGTTGGTCGGTTCCAGCGGCCCGGTCAGCAGGTATTCCTCCTTCATCGGCTGCGGGCACTCCCTGGGATAAATACATGACGAGCCCAAAAACAGCAGGTGACTGACATTGTTGCGCCAGGCTTCGTGGATGACATTGGTCTGGATCGCCAGGTTCTGCCGGATGAATTCCGCCGGATAGGCGTTGTTGGCATGTATCCCGCCGACCCTGGCCGCAGCCAGCAGCACACAGTCCGGTTTTTCGCGGGCCATGAAATCGCGCACTGCCGCCTGCTCGGTCAGATCCAGTTCGGCATGGGTGCGGGTGATGATATTGCGGTAACCCCGCGCCTCGAGCTGCCGCAGCAGGGCGGAACCGACCAGGCCGCGATGACCGGCCACATAGATTTTGCTGTCGGAATGCATCATGGATCAGGTTTACTCGTGATAGTCCATGGCCTTGTAGCCATGCTTTTTCACCAGCTCGTCGCGCTCGGCAGCTTTCAGGTCCTCGCGCACCATTTCCGCAACCAGTTCCTTGAATGAAATTTTCGGCACCCAGCCCAGTTTTTCCTTCGCCTTGCTCGGGTCGCCCAGCAGGGTCTCGACCTCGGTCGGACGGAAATAGCGCGGGTCGACCGCGACGATGCACTTGCCGTCCTCGTCATAGCCCTTCTCGTCCACGCCCGTTCCTTCCCAGCGCACCTTGATGCCGATTTCATCGGCCGCCGCATCGACGAAGTCGCGCACGCTGTACTGCACGCCGGTGGCGATCACGAAGTCCTCGGGCTGGTCCTGCTGCAGCATCAGCCATTGCATCTCGACATAGTCCCTGGCGTGGCCCCAGTCGCGCTTCGCATCCAGGTTGCCCAGGTACACGCACTCCTGCAGGCCGAGCTTGATGCGCGAAAGCGCGCGCGTGATCTTGCGCGTGACAAAAGTCTCGCCGCGGACGGGCGACTCGTGGTTAAAAAGTATCCCGTTGCAGGCATACATGCCGTACGCCTCGCGGTAGTTGACGGTGATCCAGTAGGCATAGAGCTTGGCCACG
>CAZMSI010000154.1:0-4997 GCA_964568895.1 uncultured Sideroxydans sp.
TCCTCGACCGCAACGGCGTGGTGCTGGCGCGCAACTATTCCGGCTATACGCTGGAAATCACGCCGAGCAAGGCGGGGGATCTGGACAAGACGATCAGCGAGCTCGCCAAACTGGTGGATATCCAGCCCCGGGACCGCAAGCGTTTCAGGAAGCTGTTGGCGGAAAGCCGTGATTTCGCGAGCCTGCCGATCCGCAGCCGGCTCAGTGACGAGGAAGTAGCGCGCTTCGCTGCACAGAGTTACCGTTTTCCCGGGGTCAAAATCAAGGCTCGGCTGTTCCGCGAGTATCCCTATCATGAAGAAACCTCGCACCTGATCGGCTACGTTGGGCGCATCAACGACCGTGACATCGATCGGCTGGAAAGCGATGACCAGCTTGCCAATTACCGCGGTTCGGATTACATCGGCAAGGCAGGCGTCGAACAGAACTATGAGAAGGAGCTGCATGGCACCGCCGGTTTCGAGCAGGTCGAGGTGGATGCAGGCGGGCGCGCAGTGCGCGTACTGTCGCGCACGCCGCCGATATCCGGCGACAGCCTGAAGCTGACGCTGGACGCCAAATTGCAGCAGATTGCGGTGCAGGCGTTCGGCCATTACCGCGGTGCGCTGGTGGCAATCGACCCGAACAACGGCGAGGTGCTTGCCTTCGTCAGCAAGCCGGGCTTTGATTCCAACCTGTTCATCGACGGCATCGATACCGACAGCTGGAATGCACTCAACAATTCGCCCGACACGCCGTTGCTCAACCGTGTGCTGCAGGGACAGTATCCACCCGGTTCCACCATCAAGCCATTCCTGGCACTGGCCGCGCTGCATTACGGCACGCGCACGCCGACCTACATAACCAACGATCCGGGCTATTTTACGCTGCCCGGCAGCAGCCACCGCTACCGCGACTGGAAGGACGGCGGCCATGGCAAGGTGGATATGTTCAAGGCGATCCAGCAATCCTGCGATACTTATTTCTACAGCCTGGCCAACGACACGGGCATAGACAAGATGCACGACTTCCTGTTGAAGTTCGGCTTCGGCAAGAAAACCGGCATCGACCTTGAGGGGGAGCAATCGGGATTGCTGCCGTCGCCGGCATGGAAGGAGAAGCGCTACCACCAGCAATGGTATCCCGGCGACACAATCTCGGCGGGCATCGGTCAGGGCTATGTGCTGGTGACGCCGCTGCAACTGGCTGTTGCCGTAGCGACCCTGGCCAATAACGGCGTGGCGTACCAGCCGCACGTGGTGAAGGAGATCGAGCACAGCGGCGGCCACGAAGAGCAGGTGCCGCTTGCACCGCCGGTCGACCTGCACCTGAATCCGCAGGACGTCGCGCTGGTCAAGAGCGCGATGATGGCGGTGACCAAGCCCGGTGGGACGGCGGTTTCTGCCAATTACGGTACCCCCTACGATATTGCCGGCAAGACCGGCACCGCGCAGGTAGTGGGCGTTAAACAGGGCGAAAAGTACGATGCCAGCGCACTGTCCGAGCGCAACCGCGACCATGCCTGGTTCATTGCCTTTGCCCCGGCCGACAAGCCAAAGCTGGCCGTGGCGGTACTGGTTGAGAACGGTGGTCACGGCGGCTCCACTGCTGCGCCGATCGCGCGCAAGGTATTTGATTATTACCTGCTGGGAAAGGTGCCGAAACCATTGCCGCAAACGCATGGCGCAGAGGGGGATCAAAGTGATTAAGCAGCTGTGGAAGCGCTTCATCCTGCATCTCGATCCGGTGCTGCTGGCCGGGCTGGGGTTGCTGGTGTGCACCAGCTTGCTGGTGCTGTACAGCGCCAGCGACGGCAGCTGGAGCCGGGTACTGGCGCAGGCACTGAACATTGCGGTGGCATTCGTCGCGTTGTGGCTGGTCGCCAACATGCCGCTGCACTATCTGCTGCGCAGCGCAGTGCCGCTGTACGTGCTGGGCATGATATTGCTGGTCGCGGTGGCACTGTTCGGCGAGATCAGCCACGGCGCGCGACGCTGGCTTAACCTCGGCGTAGCCACCATCCAGCCGTCGGAGCTGATGAAGATCGCGGTGCCGCTGATGATGGCATGGTATTTCGAAAAGCACGAAGCCACGCTGACGCTGAAAAACTATTTCATCGCCACCCTGCTGTTGCTGTTGCCGATCGGGCTGATTGCACGCCAGCCGGATCTGGGCACCGCCGTGCTGATCGGCGCCAGCGGCTTCTATGTGTTGTTCCTGGCCGGACTGTCCTGGCGCGTGATGCTGGCGTCCTTCATTGCCGGCCTGGCCAGCGCACCTTTCATCTGGAAATACCTGCTGCATGACTACCAGAAGCACCGCATCATGATGCTGCTCGACCCGACGCAGGATGCGCTGGGCCAGGGCTACCACACCATCCAGGGCATGATCGCGGTCGGCTCCGGCGGCCTGCTGGGCAAGGGCTATATGCACGGCACCCAGGCACACCTCGATTTCCTGCCGGAGCGCACCACTGACTTCATCTTCGCGGTGTATTCGGAGGAATTCGGCCTGCTCGGCAACCTGATCCTGATCGGACTGTACCTGTTCGTGATCGGGCGCGGCTTCATCATCACCGGCAATGCATCGACCTATTTCACGCGCCTGACGGCGGGCAGCATCACCCTTACCTTCTTCACCTACGCCTTCGTCAACATGGGCATGGTCAGCGGTATTTTGCCGGTGGTGGGTGTGCCGCTGCCGCTGATCAGCTACGGCGGCACATCCATGCTGACCCTGGCGCTGGGTTTTGGTATGCTGATGAGCATATACACCCACAAGCAACTGGTTAAAACCTGAGGAGCACAAATGAACAAACGGACCGGTCTGATTGTTTTCGCAGCACTGATACTTTCCGCGTGCAGCGGCATGCCGGCGCACAAAGCCGAAATCCAGCAACCCGCGCCCATCATGGAATCGGGCAGCACTCCGACAGGGTCGGGCGGCGGTTATCTGCCCGGTGACGGGCCGGGCGCAAACATTCCGGCCAACCTGGCTTCCATCCCGGATGCTGTGCCGCGCGTCGAGCCGCTGCATCCCTATGCCAACCGTCCCTACGTTGCGCTGGGCCGCACCTATGTTCCGCTGACCAAGCCGGGCAACTTTACCGAGCGCGGCATTGCCTCCTGGTATGGCAAGAAATTCGACGGCCAGCGCACTTCCAGCGGCGAGATTTACAACATGTACGGCATGACCGCCGCCCACCCCACGCTGCCGATCCCCAGCTACGCGCGCGTCACCAACCTGGAAAACGGCAAATCGGTGGTGGTGCGCATCAACGACCGCGGCCCGTTCCTGCATGACCGCATCATCGACCTGTCCTATGCCGCGGCCTACAAGCTCGGCCTGATCAAGGACGGCAGCGGCGAAGTGCAAGTGGACAGTATCGTACCGGGACAGGAGACGCCGCCGGTGGCCACGGCCGCGGTGCAGACCACATCATTGCCACCTGCCGCACCGCCTGCAGCAGCCCCACCGCCTGCACCTGCTCCCGCAGCGGCTGCCGCGCCTGCAGTCGTAGCACCTGTTAGTAACGTCTATCTGCAGCTTGGCGCCTTCCGTTCCAAGCAGGACGCGGAAAGCTTCCTTGCCAAGATGCATGCCGAGTTGGGTGATGCCGGCAAGTCGCTCATGCTGTATGTGCGGGATGGACTGACCCGCGTGCATCTTGGGCCGTATGCCAGCAGGGATGCGGCAGCGGCTGCCGCTGCGCAGTTGCAGGGCAAGCTGGGGTTCAAGCCGTTTGTGAGTTTGCACACGAAATAAAACTGTCGGGGCGTGGCCCCGCAGACTGCTAACAGCAAAACCGTCGGGGGTGGCCCGACAGCCAGTTACTTTCTTTGCGCGGCCAAAGAAAGTAACCAAAGAAAGTAACCAAAGAAAGGCCGGCCCTGCAGGATCGCCCTGCGGGTACCTTCGGTCGGACAATAAAATTGGGCGGCTGCGCAACTCGCCCTAACGAGGTGCACACCCCGCACCTCGTCGCGGAGCTCGAACAGTGCTCGCCTTCTTCCCAATTTTATTCCCCGCCCTCAGCGCTCCAGAAGGGAATTGCAAAAGTCGCTACTAATTGTTAGGTGACAGATGAAAATCCAAGACCGGCAAGACTGTGAAGGTTCTATACATCGCATTAATCAGCTCTTTAATTGCGGCATCTTTGATGCGAAGAATAGTGGCCACATTCTTTACAACTCAGCCTATATAGAACTGATGATTTGTTTGAGAGACCTCTTGCAAAAGACCGAACAATACGCGGCAAGAGTCGACTTTACTGACGATATTTTGGCCAATGAGTATGTGAAAGATGTCCACGATGCAGTCACGGCTCACCGTGATGCTTGTTGCCATATAAACTCTTTCAAACATCGCTTCGATGATCAGGGGAATAGGGGCGCCTTCAACATCTGCTACGGAAAAGGTACTCTAATGAGGATCAATGACCTAGAACTTCGTTCGGATTATGAAGATGACGTCGCAATCTTTTTCGGTGCTAATCGCCTCTATATGCAACGTCATATTATTCGTGCGTTCGATGAATGTTGTGAACGTCTCATTCCAATTATTCAGGCGCCAAGGGAATGACCCATATCGGGAAGTCATGATGTTTTCAGTGGGCACAATTAGCCTTTCTTTTTTGCCCTCGGATGCGCCGCATCGTAAATCTTCGCCAGATACTGGAAATCCAGATGCGTGTACACCTGCGTGGTGGAAATGCTGGCGTGGCCGAGCATTTCCTGCACGGCGCGCAGGTCGCCGGATGACTGCAGCACGTGGGTGGCGAAGGAGTGGCGCAGCAGGTGCGGGTGCACGCTGGTACTCAGGCCCTGCTTGATGCCCCATTGATGTAATTGCAGTTGCACGGTGCGCGGACTGACGCGTTTGCCCTGCTTGCCGACGAACAACGCGGTCTCGTCCGGTCTGGCAACCTGGTCGCGCACGGCCAGCCAGACCTTCAGCGCGTCGAGTGCGTGGTGGCCCACCGGCACGATGCGGGTCTTGCTGCCCTTGCCGGTGACGGT
>CAZMSI010000155.1:0-4987 GCA_964568895.1 uncultured Sideroxydans sp.
CGCATGAAGGAAGGGCAGGAGAAGATTTACTACGTCACTGCCGAGACCTTCAATGCCGCAAAGAACAGTCCGCACCTGGAAGTGTTTCGCAAGAAGGGTGTCGAAGTGCTGCTGCTGACCGACCGTGTGGATGAATGGGTGGTGTCGCACCTGACCGAGTTCGACGGCAAGGAGCTGGTTTCCGTCGCCAAAGGCGGCCTCGACCTCGGCCAACTGGAAGATGAAGCTGAAAAGAAAGAGCAGGAAAAGGAAGCCGACGAGTTCAAGGATCTGACCGGCAGGATCAAGGACAGCCTCGGGGACAAAGTAAAGGAAGTGCGCGTCACGCACCGGCTGACCGATTCGCCTGCCTGCCTGGTAGCGGACGAAAACGACATTGGCGGCAATCTGGCGCGCTTGCTGAAGGCAGCCGGGCAGAATGCGCCTGCCTCGCAGCCGATACTGGAAATCAACCCCAGACATCCGGTAGTGCTGCGCCTGAAGGATGAAGAAGCACACTTTGGCGACTGGGCTACCGTACTGTTCGACCAGGCCCTGCTTGCCGAAGGCGGCCAACTTGACGATCCGGCAAGTTTTGTCAAACGCATCAATCAGTTGATGCTGGAGATGGGCGGCAACTGATTCCGGCTTTTGCCTTTTATCCGGCGGCTGGGGTAGTTACCCCGCCGCCGGATCGTCTTTGTACGATTCCTGGATTTAAATCCACAGCTTAATTTCCATTGAGCAAATTTTTTTGCTATAATTCGCCCCGATTTCAGATGGGCTTCGAGCCCGTTTTTTATTTGTGGAAGTGGTTTTCATGGATGTTTCACGGCTGGTAGAGTCAACGCTGGAAGGGCTGGGATACGAGCTGGTCGATCTTGAAGTGTCGGGCAGGGGGCTGTTTCGCGTGTTTCTGGACAAGCCAGAGGGTATTACCCTGGAAGACTGCGAACGTGCCAGCAATCAGTTGACACGGCTGTTTGCGGTGGAAGGTGTGGATTACGAGCGCCTGGAAGTGTCTTCGCCCGGTCTGGATCGGGTGCTCAGAAAAGAGGCGGATTTCCTGCGTTTCCGTGGCCAGAAGGCCAACATCAAGTTGCGCATGCCGCTTGATGGACGCAAGAATTTCATAGGTGTTCTCGGCGTGCTGCAGGACGGAATGCTGCAACTGGAAGTGGATGGCGAGCAGGTGGCGATCGAGCTGTCGAATGTGGACAGGGCGCGCCTGGTGCCGACGTTTTGATTGTTTGGGTTTGCGCATATCGACGCAAGCCTGATTAGCTGGAGACGGTAATGAGTCGTGAAGTTTTGTTGCTGGTGGATGCGTTGTCCCGTGAAAAAAATGTGGACAAGGATATTGTATTTGGTGCGCTGGAATCCGCCCTGGCCTCTGCCACCAAGAAGCGTTTTTCCGAAGAGGCAGACGTGCGTGTCAGCATCGATCGCGAAACCGGGGATTATCAGTCTTTTCGCTGCTGGCAGGTAATGGATGACGAAACTTTCGAAACCCCGGATCTGCACATAAAGCTGGCCGAGGCGCAGAAGCGCAACCCGGACATTCAGCTCGAAGAGTTTATCGAGGAACCACTGGAAAACATCGATTTCGGACGCATTGGCGCGCAGGCTGCCAAGCAGGTCATTTTTCAGAAAATCCGCGATGCCGAACGCGAACAGATTCTCAGCGACTTCATGGAGCGCAAGGAGCATCTGGTTTCCGGCACCATCAAACGCATCGAGCGCGGGAGTGCCATCGTCGAGTTCGGCAAGATCGAGGCATTGCTGCCGCGCGACCAGATGATCCCCAAGGAAAACCTGCGGGTGGGCGACCGCATCCGTGCCTGTCTGCTGCGTGTAGACCGTTCTCTGCGCGGCCCGCAAATCATACTGTCGCGTGTTACGCCGGAATTCCTGGTCAAGCTGTTCGAACTGGAAGTGCCGGAAATCGAAGAGCAGCTGCTGGAAATCGTCAGTGCCGCGCGCGACCCGGGTTCACGCGCCAAGATTGCCGTGCGCTCGCACGATGCGCGCCTCGATCCGATCGGTACCTGCGTCGGTATGCGCGGTTCGCGCGTGCAGGCGGTGACCAACGAACTGGCCGGCGAGCGTATCGACATTGTGCTGTGGTCGGATGATCCCGCCACCTGCGTGATCAATGCGCTGGCACCGGCCGAGGTAACCAGCATCGTGGTGGATGAGGACAAGCACAGCATGGATGTGGTGGTCGAGGAAGAAAACCTGGCGCAGGCAATCGGCCGTAACGGCCAGAACGTGCGCCTGGCCAGTGAGCTGACCGACTGGGAACTGAACATCATGACGGTGGAAGAGTCCAGCCAGAAGAATGAGGAAGAGTTCGCCAAGGTTCGCGATTTGTTCATGGCCAAGCTGGATGTGGACGAGGAAGTGGCCGACATCCTGGTACAGGAAGGCTTCAATACGATGGAGGAGGTGGCCTATGTTCCTCTGGACGAAATGCTGGAAATTGAAGCATTCGACGAAGCCACGGTGAATGAATTGCGTAGCCGTGCACGCAATACCCTGCTGACCCAGGCCATTGCCAGCGAAGAACAGGTTGAGCACAACATCGAGGATCTGCTCAAGATCGAAGGCATGGATGAGGACACGGCTCGCACGCTTGCGGGCAAAGGCGTCGGCACGCAGGATGACCTGGCCGACCTGGATACGGAAGAACTGGTTGAGCTGACCGGCATGGACGGTGAGCGTGCCAACCAGTTGATCATGACGGCACGTGCACCATGGTTTGAATAAATGGTTGTTTTGGTTTTGGAGTGCTGTAAGGCTTAAGGGGTAGTGATGGGAAAAATGAACGTAGCGCAGTTTGCCGGAGAGCTGGGCCTGCCGGTCGAACTGTTGCTGGAACAGCTTCAGGCGGCCGGGGTCGTCAAGCAGAAAGACTCCGACCCCGTATCCGAACAGGACAAGGCGCAATTGCTGGAGCATCTGCGCACCGCGCATGGTGGCCCGGCGAAGGGCAAGATCACGCTGACGCGCCGTGAAACGACCGAAATCAAGAAATCGGACAGCACCGGCAGGGCGCGCACCATCCAGGTTGAGGTGCGCAAGAAGCGCGTGGTGGCGTCCCCCAAGGCCGCCAAGCCTGCGGTGCCTGAAACTGCACCGCAGGCTCCGGCGAAAGTGCTGGACGAGCAGGAACTGGCATTGCGCGAGGAAGAAAAGCGCTTGCAGGCGGAACTGGCTGCCCGCCAGACTGCTGAGTTGCAGGCCAAGAAAGAGCGTGGCAAGCGTAAAACGGCGACAGCCGAAGAACCGCCGCAGCCGGTGGTACAGCAGCCTGAAGCCAAGCCTGCGGAACCCGCACCGGCCCCGCAACCCAAACCTAATCTTGCCGAGGGGACTTTGCACCGGCCTGCGCCAGGCGACAAGATCAGCAAGCCGGGCAGCAAGAAGGGTAAGGCCGACAAAAACAGTCCCTGGAGCGAGACCGGACACAAAAAGCGGCCGGTCACAGATAGCCGCTTGAGCGGATGGGGCGGTGGACGCTCCCGTATGCCGCGCCACAGCGAGAAACATAACAAGCACGAAGCCACACCCCAGCACGCATTCTCGCTGCCGACCGAGCCTGTGGTGCGCGAAGTAATGGTGCCGGAGACGATTTCGGTTGCCGAACTGGCGCAGAAAATGTCGATCAAGGCAGCCGAGATCATCAAGGCCCTGATGAAACTCGGCTCGATGGTGACCATCAACCAGGTGCTGGACCAGGAAACCGCAATGATCGTGGTCGAGGAAATGGGCCACATCGCCAAGGCCGCCAAGATGGATGAGCCCGACGCCTTCCTCAGCGAGGAAATGGAACACAAGGACGTGCCGCTGTTGCCGCGCGCGCCGGTAGTGACGGTGATGGGCCACGTCGACCATGGCAAGACGTCGCTGCTCGACTATATCCGTCGCACCCGTATCGCTTCGGGTGAGGCGGGCGGTATTACTCAGCATATCGGCGCCTACCATGTGGATACGCCGCGTGGCATGGTTACCTTCCTCGATACACCGGGTCACGAGGCGTTTACCGCCATGCGTGCCCGCGGTGCCAAGGTGACAGACATCGTGATCCTGGTGGTGGCGGCAGACGACGGCGTGATGCCGCAGACTCGCGAAGCGATCCACCATGCCAGGGCAGCAGGCGTGCCGATCGTGGTGGCGCTGACCAAGATCGACAAACCGGAGGCCAATTCCGAACGCGTCAAGCAGGAACTGGTCTCGGAGGAAGTGGTGCCGGAAGACTGGGGCGGGGATACCATGTTTGTCGAGGTATCCGCCAAGTCCGGTCAGGGCGTCGACGACTTGCTGGAAGGCGTGCTGCTACAGGCCGAGGTTCTGGAATTGAAGGCGCCGCGGGAAGCCAATGCCAAGGGCATTGTGATCGAGGCGCGTCTGGACAAGGGCAAGGGGCCGGTGGCCACCGTGCTGGTGCAGTCCGGCACCCTGAAGCGCGGCGACACCGTGCTGGTCGGCGCAGTGTTTGGGCGGGTGCGCGCCATGCTGGATGAAACCGGCAAGGCCATTACCGAAGCGGGACCATCCATTCCGGTTGAAATCCAGGGACTGTCCGAAGTGCCGGTGGCCGGAGAGGATCTGATGGTATTGTCGGATGAGAAAAAGGCGCGTGAAATTGCGCTATTCCGCCAAGGCAAGTTCCGCGACGTGAAGCTGGCCAAGCAGCAGTCGGCCAAGCTGGAGAGCATGTTCGAACAGATGGCGGAAGGCGAGGTGCGCACGCTGGCCTTGATCCTCAAGGCCGATGTGCAGGGTTCCATTGAGGCGATTTCGCACGCGCTGCAGAAACTGTCCACCGACGAGGTGAAGGTCAATCTGATTCACAGTGCGGTGGGCGGTATAACCGAAAGCGACATTAATCTGGCCCTGGCATCCAAGGCCATCGTGATTGGCTTCAATACGCGTGCCGACGCGGCTGCACGCAAGCTGGCGGAAGCTTCCGGCGTGGATATTCGTTACTACAACATCATTTATG
>CAZMSI010000156.1:0-655 GCA_964568895.1 uncultured Sideroxydans sp.
TTTCCAGCGGCGCCATCGGGCACTTGTGCGGCACGCCGACGGTGATCACCACCTTGCCGCCTTCGAAGTCCTTCAAGGTCTTGAACATCTTCAGTGCGGTTTCTTCGGTATAGAAGGTTTCCGCCCCCTCCACCATGCCGGGAATGCCTTCCGGGAACATGCGCGAACCGGTGGCGATGACCATGATGTCGTAATCAAAGGTCTTGCCGCTCTTGGTTTTCACCTGGTTGTTGTCGAGCATGAATTCCTCGACCGGATCGACATGGAAATTGATACCCGGCTCGAGCAGACTGGCCTGGTCGCGGTACAGCTCGTCGGGCGTGATGCGGCCGACCGCCAGATAGAGCAGGCCGGGCTGGTACATATGTTTTTCGGAGGCCGACAACATGGTGATCTTTGCCTTGCCGGTCTTGAGTTCGTTTGTCAGGCGCCGCGCCAGGTTGTTCGCCAGGATCGTGCCCCCCATACCACCACCAACAATCAGTATCTTCATAGTTGTCCTCTCCTTCTTGTTTTAATTGATCAGGTTAAATTGAACCCACTACTACTTTGCCTTGCGTATCGTGACATGCCACACACCGTCGTTTTCAGTCGTTGACACATACTCATGGCCGACCTTGTTCACCCATTCCGGGATGTCATTCGCCGAACCCTT
>CAZMSI010000156.1:665-4958 GCA_964568895.1 uncultured Sideroxydans sp.
AACAATCAGGATTTTCATAGTCGTCCTCTCCTTATAATGATTTAAGTTAAGCCAGAAACCCCCTGCTACTTTGCCTTGCGTATCATGATATGCCACACACCATCGGATTCGGTGGTCGCAATATATTCGTGACCAACCTTGTTCACCCATTCCGGAATGTCATTCGCCGAACCCTTGTCGGTCGAAAGCACTTCCAGTTCGTCGCCAATCTCGGACGATTTCAGTGCCGCAATCAGTTCCATCAGCGGTCCCGGGCAAAAGCTACCGCGCCCATCGACGATCTTCTTCTCTGCCATTTCAAAATCTCCAGTAATTAAAAAGTCCACACCTGTCCGTCGCGGGCGTCGTCCAGGAATTTGGTCAGGCCTGTCGCCTCTTCGAGATAGTCTTCCAGGCCGCCCTGCTCGACGCCGAGCACGTCCATGGCCATCGAGCACGGGTAGATTTTCGCGTCGCCGTATTCGACTGCCTGTTCGAACAGCGTCCTGAACTCCGGCACCTTTTTTTCCGCCATCAGCTTGCCCATCGCGCCTTCGTGCGGCGCCTTGTCCGAATTGCCCTTAACGAAATACGGCAGCGCATTCATCGACAGGAAGACCAACACATCCTGTCCGCTTACCGCTCCTACCGAAGCTACCATGGCCGCCATTTGCAAACGCTCAAGCGAATCCGACACAACAACTACGCAAGTCTTGTTGGCTGACATCAATCAATCTCCAGAAAATTTGAACAACAGGGAAGTAAAATAAACAGGGGAGCGGCGCCCTGAATCGGGGCGCAACAACAGGGGAATGGCTAGCTGAGAGATCATGGAAATACCGCTCCTCCGGTAAAGCGCAGGTTAAGACCTTATTTTGGATAATGCTACTCCTCACACTTTTCGGTTGCAATGCTTGGGCACAAATATTTTGGGTACGGCTCACCGGGCAAGCTTGCCCAGCTTGCGGAACAGGGTGCGTTCGCTCACCCCCAGGCGCTCGGCCAGTTCCTTGCGCCCCAGGCCGGAATGGCGCAACTGCCATTCCAGGTAACTGCGTTCCATTTCCTCCAGCGTCATGATCTCGCCGAAGCCCTGGCCGGAACGAATGGCTGCTTCCTTTTTCTCGCACGGATCCGGAAAGTGCTCGGGCAACAGCACGTCGCCATCCGCCAGCAGGCTGGCGCGTTCGATCAGGTTGCGCAGTTCGCGGATGTTGCCCGGAAAATCGTAATGGGACAGGCACAGCAGCGTGGCCGGATGAATGGTCAGTTTATGTCCGGGGCTGACACGCCTGAGCAGCGTCTCCATCAGCAATGGCAGGTCTTCCATCCGTTCGCGCAGGGGGGGCAGCTGAACCGGAAAGGTGCTGATGCGGTAATACAGGTCGCGGCGAAAGCTGCCGTCGGCCACCATCTGCTTCAGGCCGCGATGGGTCGCAGCGACCAGGCGGAAATCGGCACGCAACGGCTCCACCCCGCCCACCCGGCGGTAAGTGCCGGTTTCCAGCAGACGCAGCAGCTTGACCTGCATTCCCAGCGGTATATCGCCCACCTCGTCCAGAAACAGTGTACCGCCGTTGGCCGCCTCGACCAGCCCCTGTTTGCGCTGGCTGGCGCCGCTGAACGCGCCCTTTTCGTAGCCGAACAATTCGCTCTCGAACAGGTTTTCCGGCAGGCTGGAACAATCCACCGCGACGAACGGCCCGGTCGCGCGCGGACTGGCCATGTGCACCGCATGCGCGACCAGTTCCTTGCCGGTGCCGGATTCGCCCAGCAACAGCACGTCGGCTTGCGACGGCGCCACCCGCGTAACCTGCTGCAGCATGCGCTTGAACGCAGCGGAGCGCCCGACCAGTTCACCTTCCGCCGTGGCACTGGCGCTGCGCACGGTATGGATCATCTCGACGAAATACTCGATCCCGCCATCGGCGTTGAAAATCGGCGCCAGTTCCACGTCCACATGTTCTTCGCCGCGCGGCGTGTGATGGATGTGCAGCACGCGATGCGGCTGGCCACTGTGCAGGCTGCTCCTCAGCGGGCAGGATTCACCCTCCTCGTCGCAGGGCTTGGCAAAATGGTGCGAAACCTCGTGGCAATGCCGCCCGACCACCGGCAGGTCTCCCGCGTGGTAATGCTCCAGGTAGGCGCGATTGGCGCCGAGTATGGTGTAGCGGCGATCCAGCACGATGCGCGGCTCGGGCAAGGTATCGAGGAAGGACATCAGTTCGACTAAAGAGGTATCGACCACAAAATCACCTGACAAAAATGACAGCCTGGATGGGTATTCTAGCAAATTTCCACGTCAGTTCTGACAGTTTCCACCTGCTGCAGTTCCCGCAACAAAAGTTGACTGAATTGGTAAATATACTTATTTAACAATGAGCAATATAGGTATATAAACAAGCTGGCACGCATACTGCGTATAGGTAAAGCGCGAGTACAGAACCGTGGAATGCAGATGAAAGTTTTTTCCGACCAGCCTCTGGCAAGAAAGATTGCCATCGTGACTGTCATCAAGCTGTTTGGCTTGCTGGCAATCTGGTGGCTGTTTTTCAGCGGCCCCGGCGATAGCAGCCTGACGCCGGACCAGGTCAGCAACGCGATTCTGCACCCCTTAGTAAACAGCAACTCAACCAAACCGTGAGGAGGATGCATGATTAGCACTGAACTGGTCGACCTATCAAGGTTGCAATTCGCGGTCACCGCGATGTATCACTTCCTGTTTGTCCCGCTCACGCTGGGCATGACCTTTCTGCTGGTCATCATGGAAGGCTCTTACCTGATCACGGGACAGCAGGTCTACAAGGATATGACCCGCTTCTGGGGCAAACTGTTCGGCATCAACTTCGCGCTGGGTGTCACCACCGGGCTGACCATGGAATTCCAGTTCGGCACCAACTGGGCATATTACTCGCACTACGTGGGCGATATCTTCGGTGCCCCGCTTGCGATTGAGGGCCTGATGGCGTTCTTCCTGGAGTCCACCTTCATCGGCCTGTTCTTCTTCGGCTGGGATCGTTTGACCAAGGGGCAGCACTTCATGGTCACCGTGCTCACTGCGGTCGGTTCCAATCTTTCCGCACTGTGGATATTGATCGCCAACGGCTGGATGCAGGACCCGGTGGGCGCCACCTTCTCCTATACCACCATGCGCATGGAACTCTCCAATTTCTGGGACGTGATCTTCAACCCGACTGCGCAGGCCAAGTTCGTGCACACCGTATCCGCGGGCTACGTCACCGCATCGATCTTCGTGCTGG
The DNA here is from genome assembly GCA_964568895.1 of uncultured Sideroxydans sp. Taxonomy (GTDB): domain Bacteria; phylum Pseudomonadota; class Gammaproteobacteria; order Burkholderiales; family Gallionellaceae; genus RI-121. The sequence continues at coordinate 3,905 of CAZMSI010000156.1, forward strand.
GCATTTCCGCCTGGTACATCCTGAAGGGACGCGACCTTGAATTTGCGCGCCGCTCGTTTCGCATTGCCGCAGCCTTCGGCTTTGCCTCGGCATTGTCGGTGATCGTGCTGGGCGACGAGTCCGGCTACACCGTTTCCGAGTCGCAGCAAACCAAGCTGGCGGCGATGGAAGCGATGTGGCACACCGAACCGGCACCAGCGCCATTGACGGTGTTCGCGCTGCCCAACGCGCAGACTCAGCACAACGATTATGCCCTGAAGATTCCCTACGTAATGGGCCTCATCGGCACGCGCAGCTTCACCAAGCAGATCCCCGGTATCGACGAGATCAAGGCCAAGAACCGCAAGCGCATCGAGTCCGGCATGCTGGCGGTGACCGCAATGGAGGAACTGCGCAAGAACAAGGACGATGCCGCCGCCAGGCAGGAGTTCGAGGCGCACAAGCAGGATCTCGGTTTCGGCCTGCTGCTGAAGAAATACACCGAGGACGTAAGCCAGGCGACACCGGCAATGATCCAGCATGCGGTGGACGATACCGTGCCGCGCGTGGTCCCGATTTTCTGGTCGTTCCGCGTGATGGTCGCGCTGGGCTTCGCTTTTGCCCTGCTGCTCGGCCTGTCGCTTTACCACACCGTGCGCGGCACCTTCATCAAGCAGCGCTGGCTGTTGCGCTGGGCAGTGTGGTTCATCCCGATGCCGTGGATCGCCGCCGAACTGGGTTGGTTCGTGGCCGAGTACGGCCGCCAGCCGTGGACCATCTACGGTGTGCTGCCCACCCACCTGTCGGCCTCCAGTCTGTCGGTCGGCAGCCTGTACGGCTCGCTCACCGGCTTCATTGTGTTCTACACCGGCCTGCTCATCATCGAGATGTACCTGATGGTGAAATTCTCGCGCAAGGGACCCAGCAGCCTGGGTACCGGACGCTATGACACCGAAAAAACCGCAACCGCCACTATCTGAACGAGGAGATAACCATGCTCGATTATGAAACGCTGAAAATTATCTGGTGGGTGCTGGTCGGCGCATTGCTGCTCGGCTTCGCCATCATGGACGGC
>CAZMSI010000157.1:0-4896 GCA_964568895.1 uncultured Sideroxydans sp.
CGTGGTAGGGCCGAAGGAGGGTTATCTGGTCGGTGGCCTGCAGGACCGACAGCCAGGCCTTGACCGTGTTGACCGCCAGGCCCAGGTCCCGGGCCGCGTCGGTCATGTTCAGCAGCTGCCCGCTGCGGGCCGCCAACAGCCGCAGCAAGCGCTGGAACTCGCCCAGGTCGCCGACCTGCCTGAGAGTCCTGACGTCCCGTTCCAGGTAGGTCTGGACGTAGCTCGCGTGCCACAGCCCGGCGTCCCGCGGGGGCGAGGCGTGCAGCTCCGGGTAGCCGCCCAGCAACAGGCCGCGCCACAGGTCGGGGATGGACAGCGGCTGGCGCCGGGCTCCTGGCCTCCCCGCCTGCCAAGCCAGCGGGGCCTGCGGCCGGCCGCTTCGCTCGCGCCAGGACAGCGGCATCAGCCGCAAGACGGCCGCCCGGCCGGCCAGGCTCTCGGTCACCGCCTCCATGACCAGGAGGTTCTGCGAGCCGGACAGGATGAACTGGCCGGTGAGCTGGCGCCGGTCGTCGATGATCTCCTTGACGTAGCTCAACAGATCGGGCGCGTACTGGACCTCGTCCAGGATCAAGGGCGGAGGATGGACCTGCAAAAACCCGCGCGGATCGCTGTTGGCGGCGAGCCGCACGTCCGGTGGCTCGATGGAGACGAAGCCATGGCTCCGGCCGAACAGGTGCTTGAGCAGCGTGGTCTTCCCGCACTGCCGGGGCCCGGTCACCAGGACCGCGGGAAACTCCCGAGCCGCCCGCTTCAGGACGGGCTCCAGGGAGCGCTCGATGTAGTGCCAGCGTCCGGCCATGGCCCCTCTCCCGATATGCAATTATGCATTTCAATTGCACGATTGCAAGTTCCGCATCCGGGCATGGTTCCGAAACCTTCACGGCCTGCGCCGCCGCTCTGGCCTCGGCCCAGTGCACCGACGATCCCGAGGAGGCCGTGATCATCCCCGACGACTGCATCGCCGAGGACTGACCGTCACCCTCCTCCAGGCAGCCTATTTCTTCTTGAGCAGCTCGGCCAGGTTGGCGAAGGGCTTGTGGGTGGCCGGATCATGGTCGCGCTCACCCGGGACGAGCTCGGTGTCCATGTCGGCGACCAGGTCGCGCTGGTGCTCGTTGTCGTGGCAGTAGATGCACAGCAGTTCCCAGTTGCTGCCGTCCGGCGGATTGTTGTCGTGGTTGTGATCCTTGTGGTGCACGGTGAGTTGCTGCAGGTTGCTGCGGTCGAATTCGCGCGCGCAACGGGTACAGACCCAGGGATAAATTTTGAGCGCCTGCTCGCGGTAGTCCTGTTCGCGCCGTTCCCGATTGCGCCTGGCCTCGGCGACTATCCTGTCCAGCTTTGCCGTGTCCGGTGTTTTGCGCGTCGGCATTTTCGGGGCATCCTGTTGAGCGGGCCTCAGGTGTTGCGTTCCATCACCGCAGCGAAGAAGCCATCGGTGCCGTGCACTTGCGGCAGCAGTTGCAGATAGTCGCCGGTGTCCAGCGGGATCAGTTGCCGGGCGAGGATTTCATTTGCCGGGCGCAGGGTGAAATCGGGGTGCGCATCGAGAAAGGCTTCGACAATGGCGCGGTTCTCCTGCGGTAGCGGGCTGCAGGTGGCGTACACCAGCCGTCCTCCCGGCTTCAGCAGCTTGCTGGCGGCGGCCAGGATGGCAGCCTGCTGCTGCGTCCGTTCTTCTATGATTTGCGGCGATTGGCGGAATTTCAGGTCGGGGTTGCGGCGCAGCGTGCCCAGTCCGCTGCACGGCGCGTCCACCAGCACGCGGTCGATCTTGCCGGCCAGTCGCTTTACCTTCTGGTCGTTTTCGTGCGCGATCAGCTGCGGATGCAGGTTGGAAAGTCCGGAGCGCTTCAGGCGCGGCTTGAGGTTGGTCAGGCGTTTTTCCGAAATGTCGAAGGCGTACAGCCGGCCTTGCGAGCTCATCATCGCGCCCAGCATCAGCGCCTTGCCGCCGGCGCCGGCGCAGAAATCCACCACCATGTCGTGGCGTTTCGGGGCAAGCAAAAATCCCAGCAACTGGCTGCCTTCGTCCTGTATTTCCACTTTGCCGCTAAGGAACAACTGGTGCCGGTTCAGCGGGCGCTTGCTGCGCAGCCGTACGCCAATCGGCGACCACGGCGTGGCAGCAGCCTCGATGCGGTCGCTCTCGAACTGCTGCAGTACTTCGTTGCGCGCGGTGAGCAGGGTATTGACGCGCAGGTCGAGCGGCGCGGGCTGCTGCATGGCGCGGCCCAGCGCGAGGATTTCGTCGTCATTCATCGAACTGCGTAACTTTTCGACGATCCATTCCGGCAATTCGGCCTGCACCGCCAGAGGCAGCGTGGCAAGGTCAATGCCTTTGACCTGCCCCAGCCAAGTGGTCTCGTCTTTCTTCAGTAAGGGTTCCAGTTCGCGCAGATTGTAGCCGCCGAACTTTATCCAGTAGGCCAGCGCCAGACGGCGCGGCGTGGCGCGCGCGGATGGAGTGGGCTGGCAGGCGTGTTCCAGGAACATGTAGTGGCGCAATATGCCGAATACGGTTTCCGCAACCAGTGCGCGTTCGTTGGAGCCGAGGTGTTCGGCCTGGGAAAACTGGCGCAGCACGGCATCGGCCGGGTGTTTGAGCGGCAGCACGGCGCGCAGGGCCCGGATGGTAATGTCGAGGCGGTATTCGGTCAGCAGCATGGTGATTCTTTTCCCATTATTTGTTCGACAGGCGGATTGTGCCGATGGCCGGTTCGCCGGAGCGGAGCGGTCACGGCACGAAGTTGAGCTGGGTCAGGGCCTGCGTGAGTTTGTCGCCATCTCCCTTGGTGATGACCATTTTGCATGGCAGATGGCTGAATTTTTTGGCCAGCCAGATTTCGGTACGCCTGCCATTCGGGCTTGGCGGGCTGGCCAGGTACAGCGTCTGGAACGAACCGAGCGGGACGGTGGCGTGCCGGTCTGGAGTGATCAAGTAGTGATAATCGTCGACTTGGCTGCCGTTGGTCATGTCGAATTTCAGTTCGGTGGACTTGGCCAGCGGCAGAAACATGAACTGGTACATGGCGCTCAAACGGTCCTGGGTGCCTGTGGGTAGCGGCAGGCTGCGTGTACCGCTGCGGTCGGTAAGGGTTATTTTTCCCGCAGACCAGTCGAAACTGGCGTGCGCGTTTCTTTCGGTATCGTGTTCCAGCCGATAGTCGAACGTCTGCGGCCGCAGTCCCTGTGCGGTGACGGTGCCTGTGCTGGTGATACGGATGGTTTCGTGCTTCAGCAGTGCGAACAGGCCATAGGGTCTGGTCACGCTCTCGATACGGTACTGGTTCTGGCTGCGGATAAAGGTTTCGTGCATGACGGCAACCTTCAGGCCGCTCTGGAGCAAATCGTATTGCGCCTGCACCCGGGACGGTGGTGCGGCCAGCGACGGCATGGCAATCAGCAACAGCAGACAGCAGAAAAAGCGTGCGAGGTACTGCATAATCAATCGAGGCCGGGCGAAGTCAGTGCCGGCCCGGCCTGTTCCAGTCGCTTGAAGTGTACCTTGCCGTTATTGTCCAACGAGACGAGGCCTTGGCAGATCCAGCGGATGGCCTGCGGGTAGATGCGATGTTCCTCGTGCAGCACGCGCGCGGCCAGGATGTCGGGCGTGTCGTTTTTCAGAACCGGGACAGCAGCCTGGATGATGATCGGGCCGTGATCGAGATCGCTGGTCACGTAGTGTACGGTGCAGCCATGGATTTTTACGCCATCGGCAAGCGCGCGCGCATGGGGGTTGAGGCCGGTATACATCGGCAGCAACGAGGGATGGATGTTGATCAGGCGTCCGTGGTAATGCTCCACGAACTCAGGCGTGAGGATGCGCATGAAGCCGGCGAGCACCACCAGGTCTGGCTGGTAGTTGTCAAGCACCTTCATCAGTGCGGCATCGAACGCGACACGGTCCGGGTAATCGTGGTGCGAAACCACGGCGGTGGGAATGTGGTGCGCTTCGGCGATTTTCAGTCCTGCGGCATCCGCGCGGTTGCTGACCACGGCCGTTACCCGGCACTGCGGACATGCTTTCAGTATCGAATGCAGGTTGCTGCCGCGTCCCGAGATCAGGACTACGATGGACGCTTCAAACGGCTGCTTAATCGACTTGTGCGCGCGCCTCATTGCCTTGTCGCTCCCTGATGATGCCGATGACCGATACTGATTCGCCGGATGCTTCGAGTTGCCTGATCGCGGCCGGCGCGTCGCCGCTGCCCACGATTACCGCCATGCCGATGCCGCAGTTGAAGGTGCGGTACATTTCCTGTTGCTCGACGCCACCCATGGTGCGCAGCCATTCGAACAGCTTGGGCATGTGCCACGACTGGCCGTCGATCTGGGCGACGACATTCTGCGGCAGCACGCGCGGAATGTTTTCCAGCAGGCCACCGCCGGTGATGTGTGCCATGCCTTTTACCCTGACCTGCTGCATCAGCGCCAGCAGCGGCTTCACGTAGATGCGCGTTGGCGCCATGATGCAGTCGGCCAGTGTGCGCTCGCCGTCGAAATGCGCGTTAAGGTCGGACTCGTTGAGTTCGAGAATCTTGCGGATCAGCGAATAGCCGTTGGAGTGCGCACCGTTGGAAGCCAGGCCCAGCACCACGTCGCCGGGAGCAATATCCTGGCCGGTGATGATCTGCGATTTTTCCACCACGCCGACAGCGAAGCCGGCAAGGTCATATTCGCCAGTCGGGTACATGCCGGGCATCTCGGCAGTCTCGCCGCCGATCAGCGCGCAACCCGCCTGTTCGCAGCCTGCAGCGATGCCCTTGATTACTTCGGTGGCGGCATCCACGTCCAGCTTGCCACAGGCGAAATAGTCGAGGAAGAACAGCGGTTCCGCGCCCTGCACCAGGATATCGTTCACGCTCATGCCCACCAGGTCGATGCCCACCG
>CAZMSI010000158.1:0-1006 GCA_964568895.1 uncultured Sideroxydans sp.
TGCCATTGTTGTGCACGATCCTGATTTCGGTGGCGATCGGCGACAGGAATTCCCGGGCCAGTTGGCGCTGTTTTTCGGTGGCGTTGTCCAGCGTCAGCACGATCTCGTTCAGGTACTTCACCTTGGACAATTCCTGCACGATGCCGGGCATTGCCGGGCCTTCGAATTCGGAATACAGCGCGGGCAGCACCAGTGCGACAGGCCGGGTTTTCGAAAACGCGAGCAGTTCGCCTTCCAGATGTTCGAGCGAGGGCTGGCCGAGCTGGTGCAGGGTGGTAACGATGCCGGTCTGGTAGAAATCGCTCATCATGTCCTCCCGTTACAGGTGCTGGATATCTTCTTTTTCCGGTTCCTGGTCTTCCCTGGTGGCCTGGCGTTCGATCACACGCCGTGCCGCATCGATGCCACCCACGCCGAACGAGATCGACAGTGCCAGCACGATGCCGCCACAGATGATGGTGAACGCGGCCAGCACAATGCCGGGCGCGATCTGCAATTGCTCCATCACCATTGCCAGAATCAGCGTGGTAAGCAGGATGCGGATCGCTTCCGCCAGCAGCTTGGCGTAGTGGTAGCCGCTGTTTACCGCGCTGATCAGCACCGCGCGGCTGACGAAGCCGGCGAAGATGTAGCCGATGCCGAGAATCAGGATGGCCGAGAATGCGCGCGGCAGGTAGACGAAGAACTGCGACACCAGTTGATCGATGGCGTTGATATTGAGCGCGCTCAGCCCGGTCATCAGCGCGACGATAACAGTGACCCAGAACACGAAGGCACCGGCCAGCAGCGATGGTTTGCCCCACATGTCGCCTTTGCGCATCAGCGTGGTGAAACCCTTGCGGTCGGACCAACTGTCGAATTGCAGCGTGTCGAGCAGTTTTATTACCAGCTTGCGTAACAGCCAGGCAAATAGTATGCCGGCGAGCAGGATGACCAGCATCGCGAGAAAATTGGGTGCGAACTCCTCAAGCTTGTGGAACAGCTGCTGCAAGGGTTCGAGTATCAG
>CAZMSI010000158.1:1016-4844 GCA_964568895.1 uncultured Sideroxydans sp.
GAGAAAGTCGGACATGACATGCCTCCAATCGTTATTTCCAGTTGGTTACCAGATAACTCTTACTGCTTTCGAATTCCTGACAGAGTTTCTCGATCTCCGCTTCGGCTTCGTGCGCGTCCATGTGTTCGGCTTCCAGGATGAACGATGCGGTTTTCCCCAGATAAAGCGGGGTGAGTGATTTGATCAGGTGTTCGGGAGACAACTTCCTCTGGTGGAAGGCGATGGCGTAATCATAGACCACTCGCGTCCACAGCGCGATGGGGAAGTGAAATTCGCTGTCGTTAAGCGCACCCAGCCGTTCCACCTCGCGCAGGTCGCCCGCGCCGAGGATGGAAAGCCAGATCTCGTGCAGGTTGACTATGCCCTCGCGGAAGAAGTCGATCATGCGCGCGGTGTTTACCTTGACCGGTTCCAGCCCCACGCTGTATTCGAAACCGAAAGTCGGCACCGCCTGCGAGTTCTCTATCGCCATCCACTGTTCGGCATAGCCGTCCATCAGCCCGAAGGTCGCGCTCACCACCTGGTACAGCATGTCGCTGAGGTCCGACCCCGGATCCTTGGCATCGTGTATTTTCGCGCCGAGAAACGACTGCGCCACGCGAAAACCATTGGCCAGCGCGGTGGTGGTCATCCAGATGTCGATGCCGAAGCGCGCTACGTCGGTATCCCACACATCCTTGGTCAGGTAGAACTGCGCCAGCTTGCCGGAAAAGCCGAAATCGCCGCCGATCGGCTGGCGCACGCGCTTGCCGTACAGTGCACGGGTAAGCGGATAGACGATGCTGTTGGTGATGGTGCCGTCGTATTTGTGGCGGTGGTACAGCGGTGCGATGTAATCGAAGTCATTTTCCAGCACTGGCGTGATCAGCAGTTCCAGCCACTCCGGGGTAATGCTGCGCAGGTCGGAATCAACCACCGCACAGGCCTTGGCGTTCAGCCCCTCGGCGATGGCAAACACCGCGCGGAACGCGCTGCCCTTGCCGGGAATGCCGGAATAGGGGAACGCCATCTTGTACATCGGTTCGGTGCGGTGCTTCAACAGGATGGAGCCGAAATCTTCGATGGTTGTGTTTTGCACCACGTCCACCGTACCGTCGCTGGAGCCGCCGTCGGAATTGACCAGCACCGCCTTGTAGTTCGGGAAATATTTTGCCAGCCCGGCCTGCACCGCGCGCACCACGTGGCCGATGGTCTTCGCGCTGTTGTAGCTGGGGATGCCGACCACGATGTCGGCCTGGCCGATCTGTTCGATCTGCTCGTGCACATCATGGCGCAGCGCAGCGGTTTTCATGCTGGTTCCTCCTGTGCAGGAGTCTGCAGCAGCAGCAACTGGATGTCCATCACGTTGGTGCCGGTGGGGCCGGTGATGAAATGGCTGGTACTGCCGGCCAGCGCGTCGAGCTGGCTGAAGAACGAATACGAATCGTTGTTGTTGAGATGGGTCGCCGGGTTGATGTCGAGGCGGCGCGCCTGCGCGGCCGTGTTGCCGTCGACGATGGCACCGGCGGCATCGGTCGGGCCGTCGCTGCCATCGGTGCCGGCGGAAAGCAGTGACACGCCGGCATGGCCAGCCATCTCCAGCGCGAACGCCAGTGCCAGTTCCTGGTTGCGTCCGCCTTTGCCTGTGCCCTGTACAGTGACTGTGGTTTCACCGCCATAGATCAGGCAATGCCGCTCGCCCGATCGCAGCATCGCCAGTGCGGTGCGCGCGCGCAGCGCCAGCATGTGTGCCGCTTCGCGTGCCTCGCCCTGCAGCTCGCTGTCGATGATCTCGGTGATGTAGCCGAGTTCGCGCGCCTTGTCCGCTGCTGCCGACAAGGCCTGGTTGAGGCCGCCGACGATCACGTTGCGCGTAGTCGCCAGGCAGGGATCGCCGCGCTTCACCGTTTCCGCGATTGCGCCCCCCCTGCCGCGCTGCAGATGCTGCATCACCGGCGGTGGCATCTGTTTTTGCAGCCCATATTTAGTGATCACCGCCAGCGCATCGGCAAAGCTGCTGTCGTCCGCAGTGGTCGGGCCGGAGGCGATCACGTCGAGGCGGTCGCCGATCACGTCGGACAGGATCAGCGTCAGCAACTGCGCCGGATGGATAGCTCGCGCCAGTTGTCCACCCTTGATGGCAGAGAGGTGCTTGCGCACCGCATTAAGTTCGTTGATCGAAGCGCCTGCCTTGAGCAGCAGCGAAGTTGCCTGCTGCTTGTCCTGCAGCGTCAGGCCCGCGGCGGGCGCGACCAGCAAGGCAGATGCGCCGCCGGACAGTAAACAGACCACCAGCGTTTGTGCGTCCGCATCCTGCACCAGTTGCAGCAATTGCTGCGTTGCTGCCAGCCCCGCCGCATCGGGCACCGGGTGTGCGGCTTCCAGTTGCTGCACGATGCCCGGCTGCAGCGCATGCTCGTACTTGGTGACGATCAGGCCTGAAGAAATTTTATCGTCAAGTAATTGTTCCATTGCCAGTGCCATGTGTGCGGCCGACTTGCCCGCGCCAATCACCAGGATGCGCTGGTATGCGTCGAGCAGATAGCTGGCGCCTGCAGCATGCAGTGCGTTCTGTTCGAGGTGTACTGCATTGAGCACGGCCGCGCAGGGATCGACCGCGGCCAGCGCGGCATTGAATATTTTCGTCAGGTCTTTCTGGCGCATAGTCGCCGGCGACACTCTGCCGGCAGGGTTGCCGGTCAGTAGTTGCAGCACCGTCTCGTTCCAGCCAGCCGGTCCCGGTAGCTGCGTTTTCATCAGGCAGGGGATTTCGATGCGCCGATCGTAGCTGCCGTCCTTGTGGCGCACCAGAACCGGCTGATCCACCGCCGTCAGCATTGGCAGATCGTTAAGGCTGTCACCCAGCCCGATGCTGGTGATCATGCCAAACTGGCCCTGGTACAGATCTTTCAGCATATCGACCGCCCGGCCCTTGTGGTGGCGGCCCATGATGTGGAAAATGCGGCCCTGCGTCCAGCGCAGCCCGGCAGCCTCGATCTCCTGCAGGAAACGCTCGTCCACTTCCTCGTCGAATACGAACGGCTCGTCGAATTCGCGCTGCATCGCAAGCTGTGCAGCTTGCGGCGTCAGCCCGGTCAGCGCCGCCACCTCGTCTGCCGTCATATCGCCGAAGCCACGTACGGCGATGCCCAGGCGTTCACGTAGCGCGATGAACTGCTGCCGTACTTCCTGGTACGGTGTGCCAAGCACGATTACCTGGTAACCGTCGACTTCCTCGCTTGTAACGGCTGCGGTGAAATAATCGTGCGGGATGAAAATGCCGCCGCCGTTTTCGGAAATGAAGGGATGCTTGTTGTCGAGCTGTTTGCGGTAGACCTCGATCTCCGCGCGCGTCTTGCTGGAACAGAGGATCAGCGGGATGTTGTGCGCCTGGGTATGGCGGATGGCCGGCAGCGCTTCGTCGAAGGCGTAGGTCTCCGCATCGAGCAACGTTCCGTCGAGATCGGTGATGATAAGGGTTTTCTTCACCAGTTACTCTCCGCCAGTTGAAATAGCCAGGAGCGCCGAACGGACTGCATCCGGCATACATGCGATGAATGCTAGCACGAAAAGATGCGGGGAAATATTGCGGGCGTTACGTAGCGGAGTGGGGGGTTGAGGATGAGTGTTAAGAGGTTCTCAGGCGATTTGTACTGGTTAAAGTTAAATTGTGGATGATTGCTTCGTGCCCATAGCAGCCATTGAAAATAAGGTCTCCAGGCAACCATTGTTGTTTTATTTATTAAAAAGGCTGTTTGATCGTGCTCTCCCGAAATAATGCTTCAGGATGAGTCATTCTGTTTTGCCTGCCATCCTTCCATCATTGCGAAGTAGGCGTCTTCCATGCTG
>CAZMSI010000159.1:0-4826 GCA_964568895.1 uncultured Sideroxydans sp.
CATGGTTGGCGAGCAAGGCAGTACACCTCGGGAGTGGCGAGCCAGCTTTTTGCATCGTGGCCCCGCCCGCGCTGCCCGGCGGAAGGTGCTTGGCTGGAATTCCGACCGACTGCTGATTGCGCACGGCGAATGCGCACAAAACGGAGCAACGGAGATTATCAGAAAGGCACTGGACTGGATCTAGCGAGTAAAAAGGTGACAGATTTCTTTCCTCACCCGCCATTCATGGAATAATTAAATCCATCCATTTTTTGATTGTGCTGAGCACAGGAGTATTTGCCGATGACCCTTACGACTGCAGTCCTGCTGGTAATGCTGCTCTTTGTGGTGCAGCTTTTTCTCCAGGAAACGTCTCGCTACCATTTCAATCTGTGGGAAATAATGGGCAATCGCGACACCAGCCCGCAGGAGTCCGTGATCGCTGCGCGACTGAACCGGGCCAAGAACAATATGCTGGAAGCCCTGCCCCTTTTTCTTGGCTTGGCGATGCTGGCGTTGGTCAAGGGCGGTGACACGAATGAAGCCGCCAATGGCGCAACCGTCTTCCTTATCGCACGCGTTGCCTATGTTCCGATTTATGCGGCAGGGATTCCCGTACTGCGCTCACTTGTGTGGCTGGCGGGAATGGGGGGGCTGCTCATGATGGCTCTGCCCCTGATGGCCTGACCAATAAACATGAAGCCTGTCGATCTAATCGAACATCCCGAAGGCGGCAGATTCCGCGAGGTATTCCGGTCCGATGCGGTGGTCACTACGAACGGTGGCCAGACCCGAACCGCCCTCACCCACATCTACTTTTCGCTCAATCAGGGAGAGGTCAGCCGCTTTCACCGGGTCGAATCGGATGAGGTATGGAATTTGTATCAGGGGGCTGGCGTCCGCATCTATACCTGGGAGGGGCCGGGTACGCAGGTTATTTGTACCGAGTTATCCTCCTCGGCCAATGTATTTTGTCATGTGGTTGCCGCCGGCACATGGCAGGCGGCAGAGCCCGTCGGAGAAACGATCCTGGTTGGGTGTTCCGTAGGGCCGGGATTCGAGTTCGAAGATTTCGAAATGATAACCCCCGCTTCCGATCTGGCCAGATTGTTGCAGGACGCAGATCAAGCCATGTCGAAGTTCATCCTGCCATGAGCGCGCCCCTAATTTACTCCGAGGAGGAAGGCGACTTTGTGACTGTGGCGCAGTTTCTGAACCCGACCGAGGCTCATATCGTATGCTCTTGCCTGGAGGCCGCTGGCGTGCCGGCTGTCGTTGCCGATGCCAATCTTGTGCAAATGAACTCTCTCTGGGCGGTCGCATTCGGGGGTGTCCGCATCCGCGTACCGTCAACTCGCGCTACCGAGGCTAAGGAAGTGATTGATGCATTTAACCGCGGAGACTTTGCGCTGCCCGAGGAAGATGAATAAATGGGGCCGGAGTCATTTATAATGAAATCGAAAATAGAACCCGGCCCCGTTTATTCGCCATTTATTCGATCCCATTCATTTTATTTATTCCATTTACTTCTGCCGTGACCAAACAAATAAGCCCCGTCGATTTAAACAAAATTCTTATCACCCCTGAAAATAAATGTTCATTCTGCAAAAAATCTTTTTGCTGCACCTAAATAACCCAGCCGATCGAGACCCCTCATTCAAAAGCAGACTATATAAACCTGCTGTGGCAGGTTTCGCACGAACACGTTTCGATTTTCAAGGATGACCACGGCTGGTTCCTGCTTGTTGAAGGCAAGTGCACTCATCTTCAACCGGGCGGGCGGTGTGGCATTTACGAGAGTCGGCCACAAGCCTGTCGCGAACACAGTAATGACTACTGCGAATTCGATGCGCCACTGGAAAGCGGCTTTAAACTGTTCTTCCCCACTTATGATTCATTGCTTGCACACTGCAAGAAGAAATTCAAGAATTGGGGAAATGCGAAGAAGAAGAAAACCAAACAAAAAGGGAAAAAATAAAGTTTATTCGGCTCTGACGAATCGATTATGCAAGGCTCTCCTGCGCATCCCGAATCAGCTTTAGCCCAAACCTGTTACCTTTCAGGAAGAGCGGTTATAGCCACACAATCCATTTATAAGCATTCCCTGAAGTTGCTATAATCCCGGCCTTGACGCCCTCTGGTTACAGGGGGCGATATTGTCGGCATGGTGCCGCCCGTACCCGCTTCCAGAGTCAGCCTGATGTCAAACACGTCTTCATCACCACAGTATCGCAACAAAAGAATAGCCGCGCAGTTGGCCACCTTGCTGCTGATTACAGCGATTGGCGCTGCCGGCGTTTTCCGGATCGATCTTTCCTCGGCCACGTTCATCATCCTGGGACACGAAATCTGGTGGTCCAATTTCATATTTTCCATCGGCCTGGGGCTGGTGCTGGTGACCGCGCCCATCCTTACCTACAAGACAGTCGGCATCATGTGGTGCGGCTGGGCCTGCCCGCAAAATGCCATTTCGGAATGGGCAAATAACCTCACCCAGAAGATGCTGGGCAAACGTGCCAGCGTGGACATCGGCGAAACCCTGCAGGTAGCGGCATCGAAGAACAAGCTGGTTAACTGGTTGGCGCTGGGACTGATCTTCCTGCTTGCTTCCATCGTGCTGAGTATCATCCCCTTCCTGTTCTTCTATTCGCTCGCCGAAACCTGGGGGATCGTTATCCACCCGGTCGGCGCCAACAAATCCACGCTGATATTTTTCGGGATGATCGTCTTCATGATGTTTGTGAACATCGTGGTGGTGCGCCACGCTTTCTGCGACTATGCCTGCTTCTATCGCATCGGCCAGCGCATTTTCAAGACCAACAAGGCGTTGCACGTTTCATATGATGCGTCGCGCTCCTCCGATTGCACCAAGTGCAATTACTGCGCGACAAGCTGCGTGACCAAAATCGAGCCGACCAACATCGCGGCCTACGACAGTTGCATCAACTGCGGCGAATGTATCGACGCCTGCAACCGACTGCACCAGAAGAGCGGCACACAGGGCTTGCTGAGCTTCAAGCTGGGCAAGGCGAAAGGCGCTTTCGCCCTGCGCAGCCATGCCCGGAACATAATTTCCCGCCACAACTGGATGATCGGTTCACTTTTCCTGTTCGGTTCTGTCATGACGGCTGCGGGCGTGATGGCTGCGCAGGTACACAAACCCTATGTTCCGACCAGGGCAGAACGGCTCGCGCATAGCGCCGCCACATTCTGCCAGACCCAGTGCATAAGCGAACGCACCGCTTGCCAACACGGCGACGTGGCGGCCTGCTACCGTTCTGCCGCCTGCGAATGCCAATGCCAGTTGACCCGCGACCCGGACAGCCCGTCAAGCAATGCATGGCGACAATGTGTCAGGAACAGTACGGCCAATGCGCAGGCAGCGAAATCGAGGGTGCAACTTGCGGGCAATGGACATACCCTGGCCGGGACTGGTAAATAGCCGGAGTCATTCATTACGAAATTGCAAACCGGCCCCCTCTCAACTTCTGTCGAATATGACCAATTTGCTTTTACTGTTTTTTCTCGTTGCGCTGCTATGGTTCTGGATGGATAGCCTGCGCGCGCTCGAATTGGCGCGAAATGCGGGAAAACAGGCTTGCAGTGATGCCGGAGTACAATTTCTTGACGATATGGTTTCCGGCACTTCGCTCGCGCTGGTACGCAATGAATCCGGACGTCTGGTAATTCGCCGCAGCTATCGCTTCGAATTCAGCGAAACAGGCAACTCCCGGCTCGAAGGTCGTTTGACATTACTTGGCGTCAAGGTCGAATCGGTAACGATGGAACCCTATAAAATTCTGCAGTGAACGCTGCAACACGAAAGGTGAGACACAATTGCGGCCGGAGTCAATATTGCCACTTGCCGGCAATTCGAATCCGGAAGTATTTGCCGCAATCAATGCGTAATAAAAGGAACTGGCATATCCTGACGATGTTTTTTTGCCAGCTTTGCGGCCTTCTTTTCCTTCGGCGTTAACAGCGGCTGTTTTTTGGTCTGCTTGATGGAATTGTGGGACTTGGACATGATTTAACTCCTTTACGGAAGCAAGCAATAACTTGCCCATTCATGCTACTCCCATGCACAGCCCCTGTGTGCATATATTTTCAAATTCCGGCAGGTCGGGGTGAAGTCATTTATCGCAAAATCGATAACTGTCGCTACTGGATCGAAACCTGCACACCGACCAGCGGCGCGGTTTTATTTTTCGGATCGACATCGCATTCGTATTTCTCTGTCGCGTACTTTCCAGACGGGGTCTGAATCAGGGCCTTGTGGCCGGAATAGGCGATGATCCCCTTTGCCTTATCCTTCCATTCATAGTGTCGTGACAGCAGTTCCAGGTCTCTTGAGTGATTCCACTTCAGATCCGACTTGGCCATATCCTCGATTCGCGCCTTGCACAGTATTTCGGCCTTCTCCCTGAAGGCGTCCGCCCCGCATTGCAGGTTGGCAAGGCAGGCGGCGTCTATTTCACTGTCGTCGGAACAGCCGGCAAGGGCGATGGCCGCCAGGATCAATATAAGCAGTCGTTTCATCGTTTCCTCATCAGTTCAGTATGGTCTTGCTGTTTCCGCAGCTGCGGAAACCAATGGACAGTCAGCCGCATCCTCGATTCCGACCGCTCGCCATTGCGATTGTTCCCCGGCGAATACACGTCCGGCCGGCATGCATGCCCGGACGTTTCGGCGCTAAAGCCGGAATAAATCGGGGCGGGGTCATTTTGCTAGATGAGCACGCCCTGATGCGCGGGAATAATGATCGGATTGCCGCCCGACTGGAAGATGAACAGGCCCATAAAGAAGCTGAGCACGGCAATGAAGATACTGGCAAAGAACGCCGTCCA
>CAZMSI010000160.1:0-4783 GCA_964568895.1 uncultured Sideroxydans sp.
GGTACCAAGCGTTTTATATACGACCTGTGTGGCGATACGGTGAACATTGCCAGCCGTTTTACCGACGGAGCGCGGAAGGGTGAAATTATGGTCGACAAGAACACCTATCACCGCTTGCGCCAGCATTACCTGTTCGAGCCGCCGACCTCCATCACCGTGAAAGGAAAGGGCGAAATGACGGCCTATCGCCTGATCGGCAGGGCGAAAAATGAGAAGCCCACACCTTTCCAGCCTGAGAGTGTGTCACCTCCCGGCAACAGAATATCCTAGGTGCGCACGTTAGCCCTTTTCTTCCAGTAGTTGTTCCCACAATGCCCGAACTGGCGCAATGTCGATCTGGTCCGGATCGATTCGGCATGGTTGCGGGCTGTTAAGGCGCATCCTGTGCTGCAGCGTACGCAGGCTGCGATAAATGTCGCAAACCTGTTCCATAAGCCGGTTATCTATCAGGCCCAATTCTCCGCAGCGTTGCAGCAGTTTCAGGTTGCCGTGGTTGCCGGTGAGCTCTGGATGTCCGGAGGCGTGTGCCAGCACCAGATACTGCACCATGAATTCGATGTCCACCATGCCGCCGGGATCGTGCTTGATGTCGAACAGGTGGCTGTCGTTCGGGTGGCCGTCATACATTTTCCTGCGCATTGCCACGATTTCATTGCGCAATTCATGCAGGTCGCGTGACTGGCATAGAACTGCGCGACGGATGGCCTCGAACCGTTCGCCTACCGTGGAGTTTCCGGTGCAGAAACGGGCGCGCGTCAGCGCCTGGTGTTCCCATACCCAGGCATGCTGTTTCTGGTATTCGTCGAATGCCTCGATCGAACTGACCAACAGGCCACTGGCGCCATTCGGGCGCAGGCGCAGATCGGTTTCATACAGGCGCCCGGACGAGGTATAGCTGCTCAGCATGGTATTGATGTTCTTGGCCAGCCGTGCGTAATTTTCCGCCGCATCCAGATGCGGATCGTCGTACAGGAAAATCAGGTCGAGGTCGGAGGCATAACCCAGTTCGCGCCCGCCCAGCTTGCCGTAGGCAACGATGGCGAACAGCGGCTGGTCGCGGTGTTTTTTGCGCGCATCCTGCCAGCACAGTTGCAGCACGTGATGCAGGATCAGGTCGGCGAGGTCGCTGAGATGGTCGCTGAGTTTCTCCAGCGGCAGTAAATTCTGCAGGTCCATCGCCAGCAACTGGAACACCTGGCTGTGCTGGAACTGGCGCAGCACTTCCATCTGCCGTTCTATGTCGCTGCCGCAATCCTGCAGTTGCTGCTGCAGGAAAGTGTTGAGTGCGGCCCAGTCCGGCGGCTGGTAGATTTCGCGCGCCGCCAGCAACTCGTCGAGCAGTATCGGGTACTGCACTAGGTAGTTGCAGGCCCATTCGCTGGCGCTGGCGATGCCGGCCAGGCGTTCCAGTACGCGTGGATATTCGGCGAGGAATGCCAGGTAGGACGCGCGGCGGCTGATGCTTTCCAGCAGGCCGAGCATACGCGGCAGTGCCAGGTCGCGGTTGTCCTGCGTTGCGCACAGGGTGATGAATTGCGGTACCAGCAAATCGAAACGCTGCCGGCTGAGCTCCGGCAACTGGCGGTAGCGCGCGCTGTCGCGGGTCTGCTGCAGGCGCTGTGCCAGCGCTTCCGCATCGGCGTAGCCCAGTTTTTCCAGCCCGCGGCGCAGTTCCTCCAGCGGCAGGTTGTCCTGCCACAGCGAATTTTCCGGCAGGTCGATTTCGCGGATGGCGAAAATCTGTTCGAAATGTTTGCTGACTTCCTTGCGGTGGACATCGAGTTGCGCCAGCAGTGCGGGGTAATCGGCATAGCCCATGGCGGTGGCGATCAGCGCGCGGTCGGCTTCTTTTTCCGGCAGGTCTTGGGTCTGCTGGTCGTCCAGGTATTGCAAGCGATGTTCGAGATTGCGCAGGAAAACATAGGCTGCACTCAGGCGATCGACGGCTTCCGCCGTGAGCTGGCCGAGTTCGCGCAGGATGCTCAGCACCTGCAGCGTGGGGCGGATGCGCAGCCGGGCATCGTGTCCGCCGCGGATCAACTGGAATACCTGGGCAATGAACTCGATTTCGCGGATACCGCCGGGGCCAAGCTTGATGTTGTTGAGCCGGTCGCGGCGTTGCACTTCCCGGCGGATCTGCGTATGCAGATCGCGCATCGATTCGAAAGCGCCGTAGTCGAGATATTTCCGGAATACAAACGGTTGGGCGAGCTGCATCAGTTCTTGTTCCGCGGGACTGCCTGCGGGGGAAACGACGCGCGCCTTGATCCATGCATAGCGCTCCCATGCGCGCCCCTGCGCGATCAGGTATTCCTCCAACGCGGCGAAACTCATCGCCAGCGGGCCGCTGTCGCCGTAGGGGCGCAGCCGCATGTCGACGCGGAACACGTAGCCGTCGGCGGTTATTTCATTGATTGCGCCGATCAGCTTGCGTCCCAGACGGGTGAAAAATTCGTGGTTGGATAAAACGTGCGGCCCATCGGTATCGCCGTCTTCGGGATAGACGAAAATCAGGTCGATGTCCGACGACACATTGAGTTCGCCGCCGCCCAGTTTGCCCATGCCGATCACCAGCAGTTCCTGCGGTGTCCCGTCCGGGCTCCGTGGCTGGCCGAACTGTTGCGTCAGCGATTGCATGAAGCAGCCCTGTGCACGGCGCACTGTGAGTTCTGCCAGCGCGGTCATTGTGCTCATTACTTCATCCAGAGCAGCCAGGCCGCCGAGGTCGCGCGTCAGCAGCTTGAGCATGACGCGCGACCGTAGCCGGCGCAGTGCCCCGGCCAGTGCAGCCTCGTCTGCAGCCGGCATTGCATCCAGCCATGCGGCCATTTCTTCCCTGCCGCATGGCTGGGCATAATGCGCGCGCAGCCACGGCAGCAACCCGGGGTCGGCATCGAGCAGGCGCTGCACATAGCGGCTGCCTTGCCGGGTGCGCCGTAAAATTTCGTCAAAATCGGCGATGGCAGGAGGGGTGGCAGTATTCACTGGAAGGTCTTCGCGTTAGAATATCGGCCCATTATAAGTCCCGGACATCCACCTTGGTTTGCCTGTTCGCGTGGTCTGCAGACCACATTGCTAAATGTTGAAAGCTTCTCTGCGCCTTGCATGGCGCGGCCTTAACCATTTGACGCGCGTTGCGCTGGTCAGTGCGGTATTACTGTTGTTCGCCGGGGCCGGCGCATTGCTGGCGTTGCGCTACTGGGTATTGCCGGACATAGAACATTATCACAACGATATTACCGCCGTGGCCAGCCAGGCCATTGGCCGTCCCGTTACCATTGGCCGGATCGAGGCCGACTGGCACGGCTTTCGTCCCCACTTTCAGCTGACCGACGTGCGCATCCTTGACCGGCAGGGGCAGGCCGCACTGACTTTGTCCAGAGTGGAAAACGAGGTGTCGTGGAGCTCGCTGTTCACCGGTGAGTTGCGGTTGTATAGCCTGAAATTGAGCCAGCCGGACCTGCAGATCAAGCGCGATGCCTCGGGGCAGTTGTTTATCGCGGGCGTACCATTGTCCGGCGCACCTGCCGCCGGCGGCAGCCTGGCCGACTGGCTGCTCGATCCGTCGCACATCGTGGTAAGTGACGCGCGCATCACCTGGCTGGACGAGCAGCGTGCCAGCCCGCCGCTGGTGCTCAATGACGTGAACCTGCTGATTGACAACGGCTGGCGCCGCCACCGTTTCGCATTGCGTGCACTGCCGCCACAGCAACTGGCATCGCAGATCGATTTGCGCGGCGAATTCTACGGCAAGACTTTCAATGCGTTGTCGGGGTGGGATGGTACCTTGTATACCCAACTGGATTATGCCGATGTACGTGCCTGGCGTACCTGGCTGACGTTACCAGTGCCGCTCAGGCGCGGGCGGGGCGCATTGCGCGGCTGGCTGGGCATAAAGAACGGCAAGATCGACCAGATGACCGCTGATCTTGCGCTGTCCGGAGTACGTACCCGGCTGGCCGAGGATCTGCCGCCGCTTGACGTAAACATGTTGCGCGGTCGCATCGGATGGCAGGATCTACCGGGTGGCATCGAGGTTTCCACCAGCAATCTGTCGCTACGTCTGCGCAACGGGTTTTCCCTGCCGCCGACCAATTTCTATTTGCGTCTGGCCGATGCGCAGGACAAGCGCCCGGCCAGCGGAGAAGTGCGCGCCAACAAGCTGGATTTTCTCAGCCTGGTCACGCTGTCCGACTTTCTGCCGCTGGATCGTAATTTCAAGCGTAAGCTGGCCGAGTTCTCGCCGCGCGGGCGAATCGATGGTTTGAGCGCGAAATGGGAGGACAGTCCGGATAACAAATTGTTGCACTATGAGCTCAAGGGGCGCTTCAATGATTTGTCGCTGCATCGCGTTGGCAAGATTCCCGGTTTTTCCGGGCTGACCGGCCAGGTTGACGGCGATGACAGCGGCGGCACCCTGTCGCTGAATGCGCACAAGCTGACCATCGATGCGCCCGAGGTGATGAAGGAGCCGCTACTGTTTGACCGGCTGACTGCGCAGGGCAGTTGGCATTCCGACAGGCAGGGTGTTGAGGTGAAGTTCAGCAACGCTTCCGTGGCTAATGCCGACATGGCCGGCAACCTGTATGGCAGCTATCATTCGCTGCCCGGCAGTCCGGGCGAGGTGGATATAACCGTGCGCCTGACGCGGGCATCGGTGCATCAGGTCGACCGCTATATTCCACTGGATGCAATCAACAAGGAGGCGCATGACTGGCTGACCACGGCACTGGTCGCAGGCCAGGCAGACGCATTCAGCATGCGTCTGCGCGGCGACCTGAAC
>CAZMSI010000161.1:0-4683 GCA_964568895.1 uncultured Sideroxydans sp.
GCCAATGCGTAGGCGATGGGCCATGCGGGGTAGGTGCGAGTGACCCCGACTCCATCCCCGCCGGTCTTAGCACTCTCCTGACCGTCGATGTGGACACAGGTGGGAATCCGCCTGACCCAACTCTATCCGTCAGCTGCAACTTGACCGCCATCGGTGGGCCGTCTTCTCAGCCGCTGTACGATGACGGTTCCAATGGCGACATGACGGCGGGGGACGGTACGTTTTCATATGAGGCGATGTCCGACCCTGCCACTTCTGGCGGCGACAAGACACTGGACTGCACCCTCGAAGACGAAGGGGGAAGCAGCAACATCTCGATTTCCCTCAACATCTACGCCATCCTGCCGATAGGCACCGTTCAGGGTGCAGTCGGTGACATCGATGAAGGGGACACCTTTGCGTCGCCATACGCAGGACAGACTGTGGCGATCCAAGGTGTGATCTACGAGAACGTGCTAGCAAGAACCAGTTCGGGGAATGACAGCCACGCGTTCTTCATTCAAGACACGTCGGCGACGGCTGACGGCGTTCCGAACAGCTCCGATGGACTTTACGTCTACATCGGTTACTACTCGACGCTGCGAGTGCAGGGCGGTGGGTACTACGCACCTAAGGTTGGGGATGAGGTAATCCTGAGGGGGCCCATCTCTGAGTACTACAATATGACGGAGCTCGGGAATCCTTACCTGATATCGGTTGTTCGTTCCGGCGTGAATCTCGATGCGGAGGTACCAGCCTTTGAAGCCAGTCCCCCGGCGGATTTGGCCGACGCCTACCGCTATTGGGAACGCCGCGAGGGCATGCGTGGAGAGATTCCAGCCGGCAGTATCGTTCTCAACGGCCGCAACGTGTTTGCCAGCACGGCCGACGCGGAGGTCTGGGTGGCACGTCCGGACAGTGTCATCGCCGAGCGCAGCGACCCCCCCTACGCCCGCCGGGCGTTCAGAGACGCTCACCCGCTGGACGACAACTTTGACCCCAACAACTGGGATGGCAACGGCTACCGCATCCTGATGGGGAGCCTGGGGATCAAGCAGGCGGCGGGTGACAACACGGCGATGATCGCGCCGTCGCGCACATTTGACACGCTTTCCTCTCAAGCTACCGGCGGCGTCTACTTCGACTTCGGCAAGTACTCGATCCAGCCCGATCAGCAGATCGGCCTGGTGGATGGGGTTGACCCATCGCTGAACGCACCTCCGGAGGCCTTCGATCGCACCCAGGACTACAGCATCGTCGACTTCAACTTGGAGAACCTGTACGACTATCGGGACAATCCATTCTCGGGCTGTGATTTTGCCGGGGATACGGGTTGCTCAAACGAGGGTACCCCTTACCTCGATCCCATTACACCGACGTTTGACTACGTGCCGGCCAACGATGCCGCTTATCAGGCGCGCCTGAACGACATCGCCCTGCAGATCATCAACGATCTGCACAGCCCGGATATCCTGATGGCCCAGGAAGTCGAGAACCAGGATATCTGCGTGGTGAGCGGGAGCTCGCTTGACTGTGGCCCGACCGACAACGCGGACGGGAAGCCGGATGCGCTCCAGGAGTTGGCGCTCAAGATCGCTGCAAACGGCGGTCCGGCCTACGATGCTGCCTTCGACCGAGACAGCTCTGATCTGCGCGGCATCGCCCCGGCCTTCCTCTACCGCACCGACCGCGTGGAACTGTTGCCCGCTGCCGGTGATCCGATCCTTGGCGGCAGCCCGGCGATCCCCGGCTACACGGCTGTGCCTTACGACAGCGATGTGTCCAATCCCAAGACGTTGAACGCCGAGCTCCCGAGTGGGATCAGCGCCTGCGAGACCTCCTGGGTCTTCCCGCGTGCGCCCGATATTGGGCTGTTTCGTATCTGGCGCGATGCGATCGGCGCGAGTGTCTTCAGCGATGTCTACGTGATCGATAATCACTTCAAGAGCGGCCCCGATTCCTGCGTGGCCCACCGTACCGAACAGGGCAAGTACAACGCCGCCATCGTGGCGTTCCTGCAGGCAGCCAAACCGGATGCTCGCATTGTGCTCGGCGGCGACCTGAACGTCTACCCGCGGCCGGACGATCCCTTCGCACCGCTCACCGATTCGTCGTCCAGCGACCAACTGGGCGCGCTCTACGACCCTGGGCTGGGCCTGACGAACTTGTGGGAGGTCCTGCTCAGCCAGGAACCGCAGGCTGCCTACAGCTATGTCTACAACGGCATGGCCCAGACGCTGGATCAGATGTTTGTTAACCAGCCAATGCTGGCGGATCTGCAGCAGTTCCGCAGTTCCCACATCAACAGCGATTTCCCGGCGGACTATCCCGATGACGTGGCCCGCGGCACCAGCGACCATGATCCGCAGGTGGCGACACTCTCGGATGCGGTGACCCTGCAGCGCCTCACGGATCTCCTGAACTACTACGTCGCCGACGGCCAAATCACCGGCAACAACACGGCCAAGGCGCTGCTGGACCATCTGGACAAGGCAGCCCGCTTCAAGGCCAACGGCCAGGACTCCGCTTACCGGGCCCAGCTTCAGGCCTTCATCAACCAGGTCCAGGGCAAGGCGCCCAAGTTCGTCACACAGGCGGCGGCTGACTCGCTGAGTGCCGAGGCGGCGCTCCTGCTGAGCTTGCACTAGGGTGACAGTTTGTGAATCAAGGAGGGACGGCCATCGGGCCGTCCCTCCCGCCATCACCACCGTAGGAAGAGCACGGTCACCTTTCTTCCGCCGCGGTGTGTTGAGCGAGAGTTGACTCTCATACGGTACAAACAAGGGACATACAGGCGGCTTGGTCCGCCTGTCTTCTGTCCTCGAGCCGAACTGGTTCTGCAGGTCATTGAACGAACACAATAGAGCACAGGAGGTGGCCGTTCCGACGATCAACCATCGGGAAGTACTGGGTGTTTCGACGACAGTTCAAACCTTGGGAGGGAGAACGACATGCGAGCAAGATTGGTACGGATTGGATTCGCTGCGGCATTCGCCTTGGGCCAACTGGGCCTGGTGAGCGCTGCCGGCGCCGCCCCCAAGAACCCGGGCGGCGGAAATACCCGCCAGGTGGCGTCAAGCGGGACCACTAGTATCCGGTCGTCTGCAATAGGTGAAGACGCTGGCCCTCGGGAACTCGAAATTCGTCCCGGTTCGACTGAGGAAGAAGGCGCCGGCAGCTTCAACCGGCCCCGTCCCGGCTTCCACAATGGGAAATTCCCAAAGAAGCCCCTGGATGCGCCGACTGTGGCGTCCAGCGATGTGGCCGGGTCCAACCCTGAATTGGATCTGGGATTTGACGGACTTAACCATGTTGACCAGCGCTTGGCCAACGGCGGCAACCAGTGGTCTTTGGAGCCGCCTGATCAGGGCCTCTGCGTGGGGAATGGCTATGTTGTTGAGGCAGTCAATAGCGTGCTCAGGGTGTGGAGCAAGGCAGGTGGACCACAGACAGGCGTTGAGGACCTAAACACCTTCTTTGACTACCCTGCAGCTATCAATCGGACGACCGGCGAGTACGGTCCCGACGTGATTGATCCTGTCTGCTACTATGACCCCGACAACCATCGTTTCGTTGTAGCGATCACCACACTCCATCACGTGGGAACGACGGGCGCGTACAGCGGCAGAAACACGATCGACGTGGCTGTCAGCAACACCGGCGATCCGACTGGTGCTTGGACCATTTACTATGTACCGGCTCAGAACGACGGTTCCGAGGGCACGCCGAACCATGGCTGCACGCTCGATGGCACCACGCCCGGCCCGTGCTTCCAGGACTACCCGCACATTGGGGGGGACGCCTACGGCGTCTACATCACCACCAACGAGTACGATCTGTTCGGCCCGGCCTTCAACGCCGCCCAGATCTTCGCCTTCTCTAAGGCCCAGCTGGCGGCGCACCCGACCAACATCGACGTCACCTTAGTCGAGAATCTCAACGTCGACGGCTCGCCCGGTTTCACGGTCTGGCCAGCTAACTCTCCCGCCGGGCAGTATGCCAGCGACAAGAAGGGCCAAGGCGTGGAGTACTTCCTGAGCACCATCGCCGGTGACGGTTCAGAGACTGGCAACCCAACAGGCACCGCCAGGCGATTAGGCTTGTGGGCGTTGACTAACACCGACTCGCTCGATTCGAGCTCACCCGACCTGCATTTGACCAGCCGGCTGATCAATAGCCAGACTTATGTCTACCCGCCTCTGTCAGACCAGAAGCCGGGAGACATCCCGCTGGCCGACTGCATCAATGACACCACCTCGCCCACGATCTACGGCCCGGGCTGCTGGCAGCTGTTCTTCGTCGGTGAGCCTGGACACGATGAGACGCTTTCGTCGCCCGACTCGCTGGATTCCCGCATGCAGCAAGTCTGGTACGTGAACGGCATGCTGTGGGGCGCCTCCGGCACGGCGGTTAACGTCGGCGGCGAGATCAAGGCCGGCATCGCCTGGTTCGCAGTCCAACCCAAGATCAACGGTGCGGGCAAGGTCGAGGGCCAGGTCAAGAAGCAGGGCTACCTTGCCTTGGCGAACAACAACCTGACCATGCCTGCCCTGGCCATGACGGCCAGCGGCAAGGGCGCCATCGCCTTCACTGTCGTCGGACAAGACTACTATCCGAGTGCCGGGTACGTCACCATCGACAGCAGCGGCAATGTTGGAGATATTCACGTCGCAGCAGCGGGACTTGGCCCAGACGACGGCTTCA
>CAZMSI010000162.1:0-4680 GCA_964568895.1 uncultured Sideroxydans sp.
TGCCGTTGTCCAGCCAGGGCAGCCATAGCGTCATGGCCAGCATCCAGATCAGGGTGACGCCGGAGGCCCAGTTGATGACCGAGCGGCGCATGGAACGGCCGACGCGCCACACCAGAACGATCCACAACACGCTGACCACCACTGCGATCCAGAACGGCGTTGCATGGAAAGCGGGGTGGAATCCGGGCTGGTAATCCTTCAGC
This sequence comes from uncultured Sideroxydans sp., assembly GCA_964568895.1. GTDB lineage: Bacteria > Pseudomonadota > Gammaproteobacteria > Burkholderiales > Gallionellaceae > RI-121. The sequence continues at coordinate 204 of CAZMSI010000162.1, forward strand.
CAGAGCGTGATCTTGGCATGGTTGTCGAGCAACAGGCCGGCCCACCCCCACCACATCAGGATGCCGATCAGGCCGAAGGTCATGATGCCGAACCAGTCCAGCGCATTGGCCGCGCCGCGCCGCAGGCTGGGCAGCGCGGCGGTGGCGAGCAGCGCCAGCGGCAGCAGCATCGGCAATGCATACACTTCCTTGATGTTGGGCACGAAGCTGAGTGTCAGCAGCATGACGCCGAAACTGACCAGTAGTAACTGGTATTCCGCGTCGTAACGCAGTTTGTCGCGCGCGCGCCATGCTGTCCACAGCGCCAGCGGCCAAGCCGGCCAGGCCAGCCATGGCAGCGATTTGACGTAGTACCAGGCGTCGCGGCCGAAGTAGTGTTGCGCATAATGTAACCAGTGGCCAATGTTGTCCTGCCATGCCCACCTTATGAACAATTGTGGCGAGTGCCGGTACAGCAGCCACGGCCAGATGGTGAGCCAGGGCAGGGCGCACAGCAGGGCAATGCCGAGCGTGGCGAGGAAATAGCGCGTACGCCAGTAGCGGAATGACAGCAGTCCGGCACTGATGAACAGGAACAGTATGGGGGCGATGAAGCCCTTGGACATGAAGCCGATACCCACGCCAGTGCCGATCAATATCCCGGCATGACGCCGGAAACGTATTGCCAGGGCATAGCCGTACAGCATCATGGCGCAGCCGGTGAGCAGGGCGAGGTCGGTGATGAGCTGGTGCGCGCGCACCAGGATGCCGAGGCAGCCGATCAGGATGATGGCGGTGGTCCAGCTGCGCCCTTTGCCGAACAGTTCACGCCCGGCCAGTCCGGCGAACAGCAGCGTGAGTGCGGTGTAAAAGCCGCTGGCCAGGCGTGCGCCGTCATGCAGCGGCAACAGCGGCGAAAACAGTTTGGCGAATATTGCTGCCGTCCAGTAAAACAACGGCGGCTTGTCCATGTAGGGTTCGCCGGCGATGGTAGGTACCAGCCAGTGGCCGCTTTGCAGGATGTGATACACCAGACCGAAGCTGTAGGCTTCGTCCGGTTTCCACGGGTCATGCCCGATCAGGCCGGTGCCCACCCACACCATACAAAGCAAGGCGAGCAGCCAGGCCTTGGCAGGGGTGACCGCATTTTCCTTGTCTGAGGCGAAATCAAGCATGATTACTCCACGGTCTTGATCAATTGACCGGGTGCCGGTTCGCCCTTGGGATAGGCGCCGTTGATCAGGCGCAGGTAACTTTCCGCGTTCTTGCCCAGCGGCGAGTATGCGGCGAGCCTGGCATAGGTGTCGCCTGGCCGTGCGGTGATCAGGGTGATTCTCAGCGGCTGTGCCTGTTTGCGCTCAGCCGCGCTCAGTGCATGAAAGCTATTGATGGCAAACCGCATCTCGTCGCGGTAGGAGTCGAAAGCCGCGCGCGACTTGGCACGCCCCTGAATGACATAGGCCTTGCCGTGCAGGTAGATCACGCCGGTAATCGAATCGGGCAGGGTGACGACGGCTGCGGGCAGGCCGTTGATGTCGCGGGTATCTATCCCGTTGCGAGCACCCGTCATACGGCGCACATAATCAAATGGCGTCCCATTAGGTTTGTTATCCGCCTTGAGTTGGATGACGGCCTCGCCCTGCGGGCTGACAGCAAGCAGCTGATTCGGTTGGTTCTGAACATGCCAGCCTCGGGGGAAAGTCAGTGCCAGGCCGAGTCCGGCATGCATGAATTTGTTGTCGCGCACTACGCCCTGATTGTCGCTGTCTTTGAATACCAGTCCGACGATTTGCTGGAGGTAGGTGTTGTGCCCTTCGTAGGGATGGGCGACGGTCAGGTGGCTGGCCTCGCCTACCACCTGTTTCAGGCGCGTATCGTTGTCCGGATGGCTGGCGAACAGACCGTGGTAATGGTTCGGTTGGCGGCCTTCCTGCTTGGCGACCACGGCGTCAAACTCTTCCTGTGCTTTCAGCAGGCTCAACACCTTGATCATGGCCTGCGGATCGTAATCGGCGCGCGCCATGTATTTTGCGCCGAGGCGGTCCGCTTCCAGTTCGTGTTCGCGGCCGTAGCCGGAAAGCAATGCGCCGCCCAGAATGTTGGACAGGTTGTAGCCGACGTTGGTATTGATTTCAGGTACGAAAATCGAGGCGATGGAAAGGCCGAGGTTGGCGGCCTCGGCCGCGCTTTGCTGGCGCACGCCGTGGCGCGCGGCGACGTGGCCGATTTCGTGGCCGAGTACGGCGGCCAGTTCGGCCTCGGAATTCAGGTAGGCCAGGATGCCGCGGGTGATGTAGACATAGCCGCCGGGCAGGGCGAAGGCGTTGACTTCCGGCGAATCGAGCACGGTGAAATGGTATTGCAGGTTGGGGCGGTCGCTGTCTCTGGCGAGGCGCTGCCCTACCCGATTGATGTAATCCTGCAGCGCCTTGTCCGGATACACCTGATATTGCTTGCGCACCAGTGCATCATCGCGGCGGCCGATGGCGATTTCCTGGGATTCGGACATCATCACGAAATCCTGCTGGCCGGTGACCGGGTTCTGGGCACAACCGGCGAGCGACAACAGGCACAGACCGGCAAGCAGGATTTTCATCGGGCTTATCTTCATGGCATTCGCAATATACTCGACGTAAACAAAAAAGGCAGCGTGCGCTGCCTTTTGATTATTACCTGGTACAAGATTTCATCAGGCTGCGGACTTGGCGCCTGTCTTGCCGTATTTCTTGTTGAACTTCTCGATACGGCCGGCGGTATCGACGATTTTCTGCGTGCCGGTATAGAACGGATGGCACTCGGAGCAGACTTCGACGTGCAGCGGCTTAGTCATGGTGGACCTGGTCTTGAAGGTATTGCCACAGCTGCAGGTGACGGTAAGTTCGTCGTATTGCGGATGGATATCGGCTTTCATGTCGTCTTCCTTGCTTGAGTTGGGCGCGGCGTTGTACGCGCACGGATTTAAGGGCGCGGATTATCCATTAAAGCCGGGTTTTCCGCAAGTGGCTAGCAGCAGCGCTTGATGCCGCTCCACTTCTGCTGCTGCTGGCGCTGGAAGTATTCCTTGCGTGATAACGGCGGGGTTTCCGCGTGGCAGGCAGCATGGTGCTCCAGATAGCGCTCATAGGCATCGTCGCCGGAAAGCTGACGGATCATGCGCCAACTCTGGCGCAGTAGCTTGTTCAGTCGCGCGCCCATGCAGCTTCCTCCAATTGTGTAACCTGATGCGGTGCCTCGGACAGTGGCGGCACCGGCTTGCCCCTGAGATGGCGCATGCTGACGCGCAGCATGTCGAGCACGATGATCCACAGCAGCGCGGCAAAGAACAGCGCCAGCGCGGCATCGAGTTGCAGGTTGAATATCAGCGCCGGGGCGACAGAGGCCTTGGTCGACGGCAGGGTGCCGGCAGCCAGTTTGTCCGACAGGCTGTGGGCTGCGGCAAAGAAGCCAATACGCACGTCGTCGCTGGTGAGTTTTTCCCACACCGCGCTACTGGTGATGATTACCAGCCAGGTAAGCGGCAGGCCGGTGATCCAGGCATGCCTCAGGTTGCCGGACTTGACCAGGATGCCGGTGGCGACGCACAGCGCGATTGCCGCAAGGATCTGGTTGGAAATGCCGAACAGCGGCCACAGGATGTTGATGCCGCCGGTGGGGTCGATCACGCCGATATACAGGAAATAACCCCAGGCGGCGACGATGATGCCGCTGGTGAGCAGCACCGAGGGCAGCCACGAGGTTTCACCCAGCTTCGGCCAGACGTTGCCGAGGATGTCCTGCAGCATGAAGCGGCCGACGCGGGTGCCCGCGTCCAGCGTGGTGAGGATGAACACTGCCTCGAACATGATGACGAAGTGATACCACAGGGCCAACATGCCCGAGCCGAATGCGCTGCCGAATATGCTGGCCATGCCTACCGCCAGCGAGGGTGCGCCACCGGTGCGCGCAAACAGCGTGGCTTCGCCCATTTGTTGAGCGAGACCGTGCATTTGCTCGACGGTGACCGGGAAGCCCCAAGAGGAAATTTTCGCCACGGCGTCAGCTGCGGCCGTGCCGACTACACCAGCTGGCGAGTTGATTGCGAAGAATACGCCTGGGTCGAGCACGGTGGCAGCAATCACCGCCATGATTGCAACGAACGATTCCAGCGCCATGCCGCCGTAACCGATCATGCGGATATCGCGTTCGTTGCTGAGCAGTTTTGGTGTGGTGCCGGAAGAGATCAGTGAATGGAAGCCGGAAATTGCACCGCAGGCGATCACGATAAAGGCAAACGGGAACAACTTGCCGCCGAAGATCGGGCCGCTGCCATCGGTGAACTGGGTCAGCGCGGGCATTTTCACCGTCGGTTGCAGCCAGATGATGGCAATCGCCAGCAAAATTACGGTGCCAAGCTTCATGTAAGTGGATAGATAATCGCGCGGCGCCAGTAATAGCCAAACCGGCAGGATGGCTGCGGCAAAGCCATAGACGATTATCGCCCAAGCCAGCGGCAGGGCGG
>CAZMSI010000163.1:0-1499 GCA_964568895.1 uncultured Sideroxydans sp.
CGAGCGTGTGATCGCCAAGTACAAGCCGCTGGTGCAAGGCGTGATCGACCGCTTCAAGCCGCGCCTGGAAGGCAAGAAAGTCATGCTGTACGTCGGCGGCCTGCGTCCGCGCCACGTGATCGGTGCCTACGAGGACCTCGGCATGGAAGTGGTCGGCACCGGCTACGAGTTCGGCCACAACGACGACTACCAGCGCACCACCGACTACATCAAGGATTCCACCCTGGTCTACGACGACGTGACCGGTTACGAATTCGAGAAATTCGTGGACAAGATCCAGCCCGACCTGGTCGGTTCCGGCATCAAGGAAAAGTACGTGTTCCAGAAAATGGGCGTGCCATTCCGCCAGATGCACTCCTGGGACTACTCCGGCCCCTACCACGGTTACGACGGCTTCGCCGTGTTCGCCCGTGACATGGATATGGCCATCAACAGCCCGGTGTGGAGCCTGACCAAGGCACCCTGGACCAAGTAATCCGCGATAACCTTTTATTTGGAGAATGCCATGAGCAGCCAATCAGCAGATAAACTCATCGACCACGAAATGCTGTTCCGCCAGCCGGAATACACCTCGATGTTCGAGAACAAGCAGAAGAATTTCGAGTACAAGCACCCGGAAGAAAAGATCGTCGAGATCGTCGAGTGGACCAAGACCAAGGAGTACCAGGAAAAGAACTTCGCCCGCACCGCCCTGACCGTCAATCCGGCCAAGGCCTGCCAGCCGCTGGGCGCAGTGTTCGCTGCGGTCGGCTTCCACAAGACCCTGCCCTTCGTGCACGGTTCGCAAGGCTGTGTTGCCTACTACCGTTCGCACTTCTCGCGTCACTTCAAGGAACCGACGTCATGCGTCAGCTCCTCGATGACCGAGGACGCGGCGGTGTTCGGCGGCCTGAACAACATGATCGACGGCCTGGCCAACGCCTACAACATGTACAAGCCGGAGATGATCGCGGTTTCCACCACCTGCATGGCCGAGGTGATCGGCGACGACCTGGACGGCTTCATCAAGAACGCCAAGACCAAGGGCAGCATCCCGGAAGATTTCGACGTGCCGTTCGCCCATACCCCGGCCTTCGTCGGCAGCCACATCACCGGTTACGACAACGCGCTGAAGGGCATCGTGCAACATTTCTGGGACAAGCGTGAGGATCGCCAGCCGGTCGAAGGCAAGATCAATTTCATCGGCGGCTTCGACGGCTTCACCACCGGTAACCTGCGCGAGATCAAGCGTATCCTCGGGCTGATGGGGGCTGATTACACCATCCTCGGCGATACCTCCGACATCTGGGATACCCCAACCGACGGCGAGTACCGCATGTATGACGGCGGCACCACCAAGGAAGAGATGAAAGATGCCTACAATGCATCCGCAACCATCTCCTTCCAGGAGTTCTGCTCCGAGAAGACGCTGAAGTACATCGAGAGCAAGGGCCAGGAAGTCGTGGCGCTGAACCAGCCGATGGGCGTAACCGGCACCGACCAGTTCCTGATGGAAGTGT
>CAZMSI010000163.1:1599-4662 GCA_964568895.1 uncultured Sideroxydans sp.
GCGCTGAACCAGCCGATGGGCGTAACCGGCACCGACCAGTTCCTGATGGAAGTGTCGCGTCTGACCGGCAAGGCTATCCCCGAGTCCCTGACCAAGGAGCGCGGCCGCCTGGTGGATGCCATCGCCGACTCGCAGGCCATGTTCCATGGCAAGAAATTCGCGCTGTACGGCGATCCCGACCTGATGCTGGGCCTGACCCAGTTCCTGCTGGAACTCGGCGCCGAGCCGACCACGGTGCTGTCCACCAACGGCGACGACACCTGGGCCGCCAAGGTACAGGCACTGTTCGATGCCAGCCCGTTCGGCAAGGACTGCAAGGTGTACCCGAAGAAGGACATGTGGCACCTGCGCTCGCTGCTGTTCACCGAGCCGGTGGACTACCTGATCGGCAACACCCACGGCAAGTACCTGGAGCGTGACGTCGGCGTGCCGCTGATCCGCCTCGGCTTCCCGATCTTCGATCGTCACCACTACCATCGTTTCCCGATCTGGGGCTACGAAGGCGCGATGCGCGTGCTGGTGATGATCCTCGACGAGATGTTCGAGCGTCTGGATGAAAGCACCATCATCACAGCCAAGACCGACATCAGCTACGACATCGTCCGCTAAGCTGTGGAAAGGAAGCGTGAAGCTCACGCTTCCTTTTTATACAGTATGTTAAAGAGGTAATATCATGGCAAATGTAACATTCAGTTCGCCCAAGCTTAAGAAAGATATAACGGTCTATGCCACTGCTGGCGACTGTAGCACCCTGCTCAGTGTGGCACGGGAGCACAGTATCCCGGTGGACTTCGAGTGCGAGAACGGCGAATGTGGTTCCTGTGCGTTGCAGGTCATCGTACTGGAAAACAAGCAACCGCTTGGCATGCACCTGACCGAAAAGGAAAAGACCATACTCAAGCTTTCAGGCAAGATCAGCAAGACACAGATCGAAGCTGCCGAAACCAGCGACATTCCGCCTCCATGGCGGCTGGCCTGTCAGTTTATCGTGCGCAACGAAGATATCCTGGTGAAGTTCTAAATAGTTTTCACCACCCGGACAGGATTTGTAATGACGCAGGTCATTTTTTACGAAAAACCCGGTTGCGGCAACAACACCAAACAGAAGGCCCTGTTGGCCGCTGCCGGCCATGAGGTTATTCCACGCAATCTGCTCACCGAAGCCTGGACGCCGGAACGCTTGCTGGCTTTCTTCGGCAAACGTCCCCTGGCAGAATGGTTCAACCGTGCTGCTCCGCGGGTCAAATCAGGAGAAATTATTCCGGAACAATTGGGTGAAGATGCAGCGCTTGAGCTGATGCTGCAGGATCCGTTGCTGATCCGTCGTCCGTTGATCGAAGCAGACGGGCGCAGGGAAACCGGTTTCGACCAGGAAGTCATCCAGGCCTGGCTCGGCCTCACCCCGACAAATAGCGACCTGGAAAGCTGCCCGCGCTCACATCAGCACACCCCCTGCCCCACGCCGCCAGAAGTGGCTCACTGATTCCCGGCCAGTCGCAGCAGGCCGTCCACCTGCCACTGTATTTCGGTAACTGTCTTTAGCTCAAGTTTGTTCAACCAGCGTTTGGGAATTGCTGGCAAGCCGTACAGCGCACCGGCCAGCATGCCGGCAATGGCACCGGTGGTGTCAGCATCCTCGCCGCAATTGACCGTCTCAACCACACAGGACTCGAAGCTGTCTGTGTTGAAAAATTTGTGCAGCACGGTCTGCACGGTGTCCACAATGTAGCCGGAGGCGCGTCCCGGATAGGGGTCAAAGTGGAACTTCGGGTATTCAGCCAGCAGCACGTCGGTCAGAGCCTGGCACTCCGCCATGCCGCCACCTTTGACCATTACCCGCGTCATTTCACCCAGCGCCAGGCAGGCAATGTCCGACAGCGGATGGTTGTGGGTTATGTGTGCCTGTTCCAGCATCTGCCGGCGGAATGCAGCATCGTCGTTCAGCGTTGCCAGAACCAGCGGCAGGATGCGCATCAGCGCGCCGTTGCCGCCGTCGCCTTCGCTCACGGGGCCGCTCAGCGTGCCCTGTGCAAGGTAGCGCTGGATGCCGCGGCGGCAGGTATTGCCGACATCGATCGGTTTCGATTTCAGCCAGGCGACGAAGGCATCGGCCACTGCGTTGCCATTCCAACCGTTCGAGGCGATCAGCGCACTGCCCATGGCCAGCGACATTTCGGTATCGTCGGTTACCCTGCCCGGCTTCAGCTTCAACCAGCCCCCACCGACGATGTCCTTGTGCACGCCGTATTGGTGCCGGATTTCGCGCGGCAGCATGAATTCCACCGTGGCACCCAAGGCATCGCCCACGGCTAGTCCCAGATAGGCGCCCAGCGCCCGGTCATGCAGTTCTGTATTACTTTTCATTGGATTCTCCACGCTAAACATCCGAGCGATGCCCTGACTAGGCGCGGCATGGCGAGCAAACCGGAGTTTACATAGGAGTAAATGAGGATTTGCGCACCATGCCGCAACAACGTCAGGTCGAGTGAAATGTTTAGCATCTCCAGTAGGACATGGTTACCCGATAATCGCCGCCTATCACCAGGTATTCCGCCTCGCCGCGCAAGGGATGGTGCTGTAGCAGGTCGTTGTAAAACAAAATCTTGGCCAACGGCACCGCCGCCTCGATGATGGTGTCGCCGAATTCGTCGGCAATATCCGGCTGTGAGGTGAACGAGACCAGGTTGTTCAGACGGATCAGCGCCTCGCGCCCTTCCAGTTTCTGCAGCAACTGGTGTTCGTGCAGATCGTTGCTGCCGCGGTACAGCCGCATGTGCTTTTTTCCCACCGCATGAAAGCGCGCCAGCACCCATTGACAGAATTCGTACAGCACGTCGAACTGCATGTAGATGCTGTTGTTGTGGAAGCGGCTGGACATCTTTTCCTCGACATAGGCCAACCATGCGGCCGAATTGAAGCGGCGCAGCGGCTCCCTGTGGAAACTGGGAAACAGGCCGAAACGGCTTTCCACCCAGCCTTTCAGCACCGCACCCGCCGGGCTGTTGGCGTCGAAGCCCCAGTCCTTCAGCAGGCGCAGGTAGCTGGCGCGGTAGCGCCGCTTCT
>CAZMSI010000164.1:0-4661 GCA_964568895.1 uncultured Sideroxydans sp.
GTCGGCGGCATCGGCATCATGAACATCATGCTGGTGTCGGTGACCGAGCGCACGCGCGAGATCGGCATTCGCATGGCCATCGGCGCGCGCAGTAAGGACGTGCTGCTGCAATTCCTGCTGGAGGCAGTGATGATCTCCATCATTGGCTGTTTCATCGGGGTGCTGCTCGGTGTGGGTGGTGCGCTGGTGGTGCAGAAAATTACCGGGTTGGGCGTGGTGGTCACCGTGCTGTCCATCGTCCTGGCATTCGGCGTGGCCGCAGCGGTGGGGATATTTTTCGGCTGGTATCCGGCGCGCAAGGCATCGCGGCTCAAGCCGATCGATGCGCTGCGCTTTCAATAGCCGGGAGCGGTGGCATTGTCTTCGTGCTGCGGATTATTCCGTCGTCGCAGGTAGCGGAGGGGTCATTGCTTCAGTGATGGCGGCATGCAGCGCCTCGGGGCTTGCCGGCTTGTACAGGATGGGTAATCCCGCATTGCGGGCGGCGTTGACGGTCTCGGCGCTGATGTCTCCGGTGAACAGCAATGCGGGAAGCGTGCTGCTATAGCGTTGCCGCAATGCGGCGATGGCGTCGATACCGTTGCCGGTACCGCCCATGCTGAAATCCGAAACGACCATGTCGACGGTTTCGCCGCTGGCTTCGAGCAGTCCGATCAGGGCATCGACTGAGCCGGCGGTCGCTACCCGGCATCCCCAGGTTTGCATGAGTTTCTGCAATCCGGAGCGGATGCCCGCCTCGTTCTCGATGACGCCAATTGAGCGTCCCGCCAGTACATCCTCACGCAGCCGTTCCGGGACGGGGTGGTCGTCGGTAGCAGCGATCTGCGCCAATGGCACGGTCACGGTGAAACAGGAACCCTTGCCCGGCAGGGAGCGCAGACCGATGCCATGCCCGAGCAGGCGGGCGGCGCGATCCACGATGGATAGTCCCAGCCCGAGCCCGTGTTGCTGGTCGCGCTCCTGATTGCCGACCTGGTAGAACTCATCGAAAATTTTCGTCGTCTGGTCTTCGGCGATGCCGATGCCGGTATCGTGCACCTCGATGTCGAGCATGTCGTGCCGGCGGCGGCAGCCGACGACGATGCGACCCGACGGTGTATAGCGCAGTGCATTGGAAATCAGGTTGCGCAGGATCTGGCCCAGCAGGATCTGGTCGCTATCGATGGTTTGTGAACAGGGCATGAAATCCAGGTGGATGCCTTTTCGTTCGGCCAGCGCGATGAATTCCTGTTCCAGTTCGTCGAACAGGCGTTGCATGACGAACGGACGCACGACAGGCTCGACAGTGCGGGCGTCGAGTTTGGAAATATCGAGCAACGCATCGAGCAGGCTGCGCAGGGAAGCGGTTGCCTGTTGCGCCCGTTCCAGCAATTCCTTGCCATGCGGAGACAGCGGTTCGGCTTCCAGCAGTTCCATGAACAGCATCAATGCCGCCAGCGGCTGGCGCAGGTCATGGCTGGCCACTGCGAGAAAGCGCGATTTCGACTGGCTTGCCTGTTCCACCAGTTGGTGCTGCCTGGCCAGTTCGTTGGCCAGGAGTTCTTTCTGGAAGCGCAGGTGCTGCGCTTCGACGAAAATGATATTCTTTTTTCTTCCCTGCATCAGCACTACCGGTATGAACACCATCAGCATGACCGCGAGCACGATGTGAATGCGGTCGCCAGCGATCAACAACCAGAGTGTTTGCGGGATGAGGGTGGCAAGGATGAACAGGCGCGATGGCTGGATCAGGAAAAATCCCTCGGTCGCCGAAGTCGCCGCCACCGCCGTGGATACGGTCAGTACGAACAGTTGTAACGTGATGGGCAGGTTGACCTGCATCGCCGTGCAGGACAGGCCCCAGCACAGGCCGGCCAGGCCGCCGCCCAGAGTCTGGCCGTTGATCCATTGCTGGGCGCTACGGCGTTCCGGCGTGCGGTGGTATTGCAGGATCAGCGCAGTGCGGAACAGGGTGATCAGGTAAAGCAGCAGCAGGGCCGGCGCCCAGTTCCAGGCGGGAGCTTCCTCGTGCACCACATAAACCAGCAGGGAAAAGACCAGCGCACCGGCCAGGTTGAGATCGTTCGCATCCTGGAAATAGGCCTTGACCTGTTCCGTCTGGATCGCATCAAGTTCCTTGTTCGGGATCGGCTGGATGGACATGGGTATGGGGGCGGGTAACGGTGGTTTACTCGCGGCGCGCGGCGCGTATGCCGAGATCGTCGTCCGGGGCGATGCCGGTGATGCCTTCGGCGATCCATTCGGAGACGGCGGAGATGGTGGCCACCGGGTTGGCGCCGACCGCGCCCGGCAGCACCGAGCCGTCGGCGACGAACAATCCATGATAGCCGAACACCTGGCCGCGTTCGGCACCTGCGCTGACCACGCCCTGCTCCGGGCCGTCGGCCAGGGCGCAGCCGCCCAGCGGGTGCACCGTGATGTTGTTGCGAAACGGCCGGTCCCAGGTTGGTAGCGGGCTGAACAGCCAGGCGCGGACGAAGGCGCGAAATTTCTCACCGCAATCGACGATGGCGCGGTACAGCGGCATGCTGGGTGCTTGCGGCCAGTCGATATCCAGCCGTCCGTCCTCCAGCGACAGCACACCGTCGCTGCGGTCCAGGCCCATGCACAGCAGTACGCTGCTGCGGTAGGACAGGTCGCCCTTCAGCATTTCATGAAAAAGATCGGCGACCGAGCCGCTCCATTTCCCGCCGATCGTCCGTAGCAGGTAGCGCGCGATCCATTTTAGCGCGCGCCAGGCCTTGCGCAGCATGCCGAGCGGTTGCACGCCCTCGACGAACCAGGCCAGGAATGCCGGGTAGCTGGCATCTTCCAGAATGAAGGCGCGCTGCGGGTCGTGTTCGCGGTACAGGTTGAAATCGGTGTACTGGGTAATCACCGGGCCGTAGTTGGGATCGGCCGCCTTGTTTCCCAGCGCGACGAACGAAAGAAAATCGCCGTTACCCGAGAAGCGTCGCCCCAGTTGGCGGCTGATGCGCGGCAGCGTGCGATGCACGTCGCGGCAGCGCAGCAGCAGTTCGCTGGTTCCCAGCGTGCCGGCCGAGACCACCACGCGCTGTGCGTCGGCATATGCCGGGCCGTGCTTCAGGTGGCGATAGTGCACGCGATAGCCGTGGCGGCCGTCCGCGTTTGCGTCCTCCTCGCCGCGCTCGTTCAGCGGGACGATTTTTTCCACCGGTGATTCGGTTTGTATCCGCGCGCCGTGCAGCTGTTCGGCTACGAACAGGTAATTAAGGTCCACGGTGTTCTTGGAATGGGTGTTGCAGCCGACGTCGCATTCGCCGCAATAGACGCAGGAAGTCTGTATCGCGCCGTAGCGGTTCTTTTCCTGCAGGCCGATGGCGAGCGGCGGCGAGGCCGGATCGCGGTAGTTGTAGTCGTTGCCGAAAAACACGCAGATATCGGCCAGCTTCGATTCGCGCTGCTGCGCTTTCGCGAAATCGCGGAACAAATCGGTGCGCACGATACGGCGGCGCGGGTCGGCGTCACCGGGTGGTATCGGGCGCGCGCCGAGCACGGAGCGGGCGATGCGGTAATAGGGTTGCAGCATTTTGCGATCGATTCCGGTGGGCCAGCCGGCAGCGAACACCTCGTCCGGCGGCTCCAGGAACACGTTGGCGTAAATCAGCGATCCACCGCCCAGTCCGGCGCTGACCACGGCGTCGATCCTGCTGTAATTGCGGATGTCATACAGTCCGCTCAGGCCGGTGCGGATGTGTTTCGGGCGGTTGCTGCCGTCGCCCGGCGCACTCCAGAAATTGTCGGCCATCTGGTGCGGGGAACGCGGAAATGCGCCCATCGGGTAGCGCTTGCCGCGCTCCAGCAGCAGCACCTTGCTGCCCCACTTCTGCGCCAGACGGCAGCAGCTGATGGCGCCGCCGAAGCCGCTGCCGATCACGATGGCTTCGAGTTTTTCACTTGCCTGATGCATGTTCCACTCCTCGTGGTTGGCCGGGATGGTCGAGCCGGTCACTCCAGCTCGTCACGTCGCGCAGGGTGTAGAAATAGTCATCCGCTCCGCCGCTTGAGACCAGCAGCAGCCGGCCGGTACCGTGCCTGCGGTAGCCGCGGTCGATCTTCTGCACGACGCGGTCGCGCCAGGCGCCGAGATTGATGTAGCTGCCATTGGGGTGCGCATCGTCCGGGCGCAGGTCGATCTCGAGCGCGTTGTGGGTGTGGCCCTCGGCGTACAGTTGCAGGCCGAGCGCGCGGTATTCGGCGAGGAAGGCGGGCAGCTTGCGCAGTTCACTTGCGTTCATGCTCGCGGCACGGCTGGAAAACCAGGCCATGACCCACATCAGTCCGGCGGTCAGCCGGGGCCAGCGCAGCCAGGCAAGCAGCTTCAGCAGCGGCAATGCGACGAATTTGAATCCTCCCGATGCTGCGGCGGCGGTTTCCTTGTGGTTGAGCCAGTTGTTCAGGCTGTCGTGGAACTGTCCGATCACCGTCAGGTAGAGTTGCCTGCTGCTTGCGTCGCTGCGATCGAGGCGGCGTGCTTCCTGCAGCAGGCGTACCACGGCGCGCGTGCTCGGGCGGTACAGATCCATTTCCCCGAGCACGCGCTGGATGTGCTCTACGCCGCGGTCCCTGCGGCCGAGCGCAAAGTCGTTCCGCCGCAGTCCTTCGTCTATGGCATGCGAGGCGTTCCAGATGAAGTGCGA
>CAZMSI010000165.1:0-4627 GCA_964568895.1 uncultured Sideroxydans sp.
CCAAACGCTGGTATGTGGTGCATACGTACTCCCAGTTCGAAAAAAGCGTGCAGCGCGCGCTGACGGAGCGCATCGCGCGCGCCGGCATGGAAGACCTGTTCGGGCAGATTCTGGTGCCGGTGGAAGAGGTCGTGGAGTTGAAGTCCGGGCAGAAGAACATCAGTGAGCGCAAGTTTTTCCCGGGCTATGTGCTGGTCGAGATGGAGATGACCGACGAAAGCTGGCACCTGGTGAAGAATACGCCCAAGGTAACCGGTTTCCTCGGCGGTTCGGCAATGAAGCCGACCCCGATCACGCAGAAGGAAGTCGACAACATCATGCAGCAGATGCAGGCTGGTGTTGAGAAGCCGCGCCCCAAGGTGTTGTTCGAGGTGGGCGAGGCGGTGCGCGTAAAGGATGGTCCATTCACCGACTTCAACGGTTCGGTGGAAGACGTCAATTACGACAAGAACAAGCTGCGGGTGGCGGTGACCATTTTCGGTCGCTCGACGCCGGTGGAACTGGATTTCGGGCAAGTCGAAAAGGCCTGATGTCAGGATTCAGGATCGAGGATTCTGGATTCAGTGTTGTAGCACGAGGTAGTTGTTTTTAACGGGGAGCGTACCGGAGTTATGGCGGTATGCGTTTGACCCACTGAAAAGGAGTAGCAACGTGGCAAAGAAAATTGTCGGCTATATCAAGCTGCAAGTGCCTGCTGGCAAGGCAAATCCCAGCCCGCCCATCGGCCCGGCATTGGGTCAGCGCGGCCTCAATATCATGGAGTTCTGCAAGGCGTTCAACGCCCAGACCCAGGGCATGGAGCCCGGTCTGCCGATCCCGTGCGTGATTACTGCGTATGCGGACAAGAGCTTCACCTTCATCATGAAGACCCCGCCCGCGACGATTCTGATCAAAAAGGCGTCCGGCGTGCAGAAGGGCAGCCCCAGGCCGCATACCGACAAGGTCGGCACGCTGACCCGCAAGCAGGCGGAAGAAATTGCAACAACCAAGATGCCCGACCTGACCGCAGCCGACATGGATGCGGCAGTGCGCACCATCGCTGGCAGCGCGCGCAGCATGGGTATTACCGTGGAGGGCGTATAACATGGCACGCACTTCCAAGCGTTACCAGTCTCTGGCTGGCAAGATCGACCGCAGCAAGCTGTATCCGCTGGCCGACGCGCTGAGCCTGGCAAAAGAAACCGCCAAGGCAAAATTCGACGAATCGATCGACGTGGCGGTAAACCTCGGTATCGATGCGCGCAAATCGGATCAGTTGGTGCGCGGCTCCGTGGTGTTGCCCAAGGGCACCGGCAAGTCCGTGCGTGTTGCGGTATTTGCCCAGGGCGCCAAGGCTGACGAGGCCAGGGAAGCTGGTGCCGACATAGTCGGTTTCGATGACCTGGCAGAAACCATCAAGGGCGGCAAGATTGACTTCGACGTGGTCGTCGCTTCGCCGGACGCGATGCGCATCGTCGGCCAGCTTGGCCAGATTCTCGGCCCGCGTGGCCTGATGCCGAACCCCAAGGTGGGTACGGTAACACCGGACGTGGCCGGCGCGGTGAAGAACGCCAAGGCCGGTCAGGTGCAGTACCGCACCGACAAGAACGGCATCATCCAGTGCACTATCGGCCGCGCTTCGTTCGATACCGACGCGCTGCGCGAAAACATGCTGGCATTGATCGATGCGTTGAACAAGGCCAGGCCTGCGGCTGCCAAGGGTGTTTACCTGAAAAAGGTTTCGGTTTCCAGCACCATGGGTGTCGGTATCCGCGTGGAACAGGGCAGTCTGGCGGCATAGTTTTGTTGTTGCGGCATGGTGCGGGCGCACCATGCCGTATCGGTTCCGGTTTGGGAATGTGGCAAGGCGGAATCGGTTACAGGTTTTGACTGCTGGCTGGTTATGCAGCATCAAAGACCGTAGGTACCCGAGGTGCAGATGGCCGAAGGTTTAATTGGCGGAATATTCCGCTGGCCCACGTAGATGGTGCGCCCGCGAGCAGGAAGTTGTTTGTTGTCTTCCCGGCTTTCAGGTCGCTGTTGTTAACAGTGGAGTGCTGTAGCGAAGTTGCTGTGGCTCCACTTCATGATGGAGGAAGACTTGGCTCTTAATCTGCAAGAAAAGCAGGCAGTGGTTGCCGAGGTCAGCGAGCAGGTAGCGCAGGCCGAGACCATGGTCCTGGCGGAGTACCGCGGTATCGAAGTCGGCGACATCACTGCTTTGCGTGCCGATGCGCGCAAGGCCGGGGTGTATTTCCGCGTGGTGAAAAACACGCTGGCACGCCGCGCGGTGCAGGGCACCCCGTTCGAGGCTTTATCCGACCAGATGGTCGGGCCGCTGGTGTACAGCATCAGCGCCGATCCGGTCGCGGCCGCGAAAGTGGTGTTTGAATTTGCCAAGACCAACGACAAGCTGGTGGTTAAGGCTGGCGCATATAACGGCAAGGTGCTGGATGCGGCGAGCGTCAACGCTCTCGCAGCCATACCGGGCAAGGAAGTGCTGCTGGCACAACTGTGTGGCCTGTTGCAATCGCCGGTCTCCGGCCTGGCGCGCGTGCTTGCCGCCGTGGCTGAAGCCAAACCGGTGGCCGCCTGAACCCTTACAACTTCTTAAATTTAGGAAAACAAAATGGCATTCGATAAAGACGCATTTTTGACGACACTGGACGGTATGTCCGTGCTGGAACTGAACGACCTGATAAAGGCGATTGAAGAGAAATTTGGTGTATCTGCTGCCGCGATGGCTGCTCCGGCTGCGGGCGGTGCTGCTGCTGCGGGCGGTGCCGCTGCTGCGGAAAAGACCGAGTTCGACGTGGAGCTGAAGGCCACTGGCGACCAGAAGGTTAACGTGATCAAGGTTGTGCGTGCGATCACCGGCCTGGGCCTGAAGGAAGCCAAGGATATGGTGGATGGCGCCCCGAAGGTGATCAAGGAAGGCGTGGCCAAGGCAGATGCAGAAGCCATGGTCAAGCAGCTTACCGAGGCTGGCGCAACTGCCGAACTCAAGTAAGCATTTTGCGTGTGAAAAGGCTGACGGGCATCCGTCAGCCTTTTGCCGCTTTTAGGATATGACCTAGAAGCCAACGGTCAACAAGCGTCTGCGACGCTTTTTGTCCCTTGTCTTTTTACCCCAGTCGTGGAGAAATCATGAGCTATTCTTTTACCGAAAAAAAACGTATTCGTAAAAGTTTTGCAAAACGTGTCGGCGCTTTGCCGGTACCATTTTTGCTGTCCACGCAATTGGAGTCCTACAGCGCATTTCTGCAGGCACACGTGGCACCGGAGGAACGCAAGAACGAAGGCCTGCAGGCCGCGTTCAATTCCATTTTCCCGATCGAGAGCCATAACAAGTTTGCGCGCCTCGATTTCGTTTCGTACAACCTGGGCATCCCGCCGTTCGATGTCAAGGAGTGCCAGCAGCGTGGCCTGACCTACGCGGCGCCGCTGCGCGCACGCGTACGTCTGACCATCCTCGATCGGGAGGCGTCCAAGCCGACGGTCAAGGAAGTGCGCGAAAACGAAGTGTACATGGGTGAAATTCCGTTGATGACTCACACCGGGTCGTTCGTGATCAATGGCACCGAGCGCGTTATCGTGTCGCAACTGCATCGTTCGCCCGGCGTGTTCTTCGAGCATGACCGCGGCAAGACGCATTCTTCCGGCAAACTGCTGTTTTCCGCGCGTATCATTCCCTACCGCGGTTCCTGGCTGGATTTCGAATTCGATGCCAAGGACTTTGTGTACTTCCGTATCGATCGTCGCCGCAAGATGCCGGTGACCATCCTGCTCAAGTCGCTGGGCTACACGCAGGAACAGATACTGGCGATGTTTTACGAATTCGACTCCTTCCACCTGGGCAAGAAGGGTATCCAGTTCGAAGTGGTGGCGGAGCGCCTGCGCGGCGAAATTGCGCGCTTCGACATTACCGGCAAGGGCGGCAAGCTGATTGTGGCCAGGGACAAGCGCATCACCGTACGTCACATCCGCGAAATGCAGGAAGCGGGCATCAAGAAGCTGGCCGTGGAAGAGGATTTCCTGCTCGGCCGCGTGCTGGCGCACGAAGTGGTGGACCAGGACAGTGGCGAAGTGATTGCTGCGGCCAATGACGAAATTACCGAGACGACGTTGGCGCAGTTGCAGGCTGCAGGAGTGGGTGCGATCAATACGCTGTACATCAACGACCTGGATCGCGGCGCCTATATTTCGCAGACTTTGCGTGCCGATGAAACCGTCGACCAGTGGACCGCGCGCGTGGCCATTTACCGCATGATGCGGCCGGGCGAGCCACCGACTGAAGATGCCGTGGAGTCGCTGTTCCAGGGCCTGTTCTTCAATGAGGAACGTTATGACCTTTCCTCCGTGGGGCGCATGAAATTCAACCGCCGCGTCGGACGCGAAGAGTTGACCGGCGCCGGTACCTTGTCCAGCGAGGATATTGTGGCGGTAATCCAGATACTGGTTGAATTGCGCAATGGCCGCGGCGAAGTCGACGATATCGACCATCTTGGCAACCGCCGTGTACGTGCCGTGGGCGAATTGGCCGAAAACCAGTTCCGCGCCGGCCTGGCGCGTGTCGAGCGTGCGGTGAAGGAACGCCTGGGCCAGGCCGAGGCGGACAACCTGATGCCGCACGACCTGATCAACGCCA
>CAZMSI010000166.1:0-4595 GCA_964568895.1 uncultured Sideroxydans sp.
TGGGGCTTGCATTTCAAGTGTGCGGGACGATTCTGGGTGTTGTTTCTGTCATCCAGTTCGTAATCGTGCTGCTGAACGACGATGCCAATCCCCGGCTTGCTGCATTTGGCCGCAGAATGGGAATTTATTTCCGGCAAATCGTATGTTTCCTGACATTTGAAACGGAAGAAATCCCGTTCCCTTTCAGCGAGTGGCCTGCGTAGAATAATCGGGGACAGACCACGATTTTTGAGTAATGTAATCGAAGGCGGTTTTTTCACAACATGAACGATACGACATCATCCGGCCCGCGCGAAATCCTGACGCCGTACCGGTCTATCCCGCTGGATGTGCCGGAGGGAATGAAGTACAACGAATTCTTCAATAGCACGGAGAACCTGAACGACCTGGTGAACAACAATGGTTTGCTGGTGAATCCGGAAAACCTGCTGCTGTATCGCAAGGCATTGGGGCACAGCACCGAGTTCGATTGCTCGATCATCTATAACACGTCCAAGACGATACTCAATCCGCTGGGGCGCCCGGTGCGGCGCACGCAGGTTGCGGATAACGTGAAGCATGTGTGGAACCGGATGAACCAGGTCATCCTCGATTACATGCTGGAGCAGTATCCCGATCCGGACGAGGCGCTGATCCTGGCGGGCGAGGCGAGCCTGGATGCGACCTGGCCGCTGACTTCTCCCGGTGTGCCGAGCATCCGCATGCTGCATAACCACTTTGTGGTTTTCCCCAAGGCGGCGCTGCGCAATGCAAAGCTGGCCGATGCCAGCAATCCCAACCTGACCGATGGCGGACAGCACAGCCTGTTCCAGGCCTACATGCGCGATGTGTATCGCGAGTTTTTCGACAAGGCGCTGCAGCTGAAGATACTCAAGCCGGTGAGCGGGGCCGATGCCCGCATCGCGCTGACCGGCTATCCGCAGGGCTTGCCCAGTTGGGAAGTGCAAGGCGGGGCGGCCGCGCTCAGGGACGTGCATTTCTGGAAGGAATACGACGAGGTGCTGAAAGGCTTCATCGATTTCTACCGTACGTTCTTTTCGCAGGTCTCCACGCACAATGCGCCGATGCTGCCGGACGTCTATTTCCTGGAGCAGGTGGAAAGCGTGTTGCTGTTCAACAATGATTTCATGAAGACGGCGAAGAAGGTGCGCGACCACTGCATCGTGGATGCGAAGTATGCCAATGCGATACGCTGGCAGCCCGCGTTCAAGCAGCTGATCTACCGCAACGATGCGGGCAAGCTGATCGTGACCATCAGCCAGAATTCCATCGGCAATGCGATCACCGAATTGCTCGGGGTGGTGGTGAATCGCGTTCCGGATGCGGAGGCCTATGCCGTGCATGAACCCGCGCTGATCGCACGCCTGCTTGAGGTGCGTCGCCGGCTGGCCGAGGCAGACCTGGGCGAAGGCATCGCGACCGCTTACTGGCCGAAGGAATAACGGCAGCTCAAGAAAAACAAAAGGTACCGGAGTCGAATTTTCAGGCAAGGAAAGAAGTTCGGAATCTGCTGCAAATTGCCATGGAAAGTGGCATTATGCGTTAAAGGATATATCTGAATTTCTGCGCATTTGTGCAACGGCGTTTGAATTTTGGTTTTTCATCAACTCTGCCATCAGGCCAAGGAGGTCAGTATGACAACAGCAAAAAAACCGACAGCAAAAAAACCGGCAGCAAAAAGAATGGCCGCCAGAAAACCAGTAGTCAAAAAACCGGTTGCTGAAAAAACGGCAGCGCATAAAGCGGGAGCCGATATCATGTCGGCGGCAAAGCACGCGGCTTCTGAAATAATGGCTGCCGCCAGGAAGGCGGGTGAAGAATTAAGGCCGGTAGCCAAAAAGGCAGGAGCAGAGATCATGTCTGCAACCAGGCTGGAAGCAGCCAAGATAAAGCCGGCAGCCCAAAGGGCTGGGACAAAGATGAAACCGGTAGTCTTGCAGGCAGAGCACCAGATAGAGGCAGCGGCAAAAAAGGCGGAAGCCTCGTTAGAGAAAGCAGCAAGGAAGGCAGGGGCCAAGATAATGGCAGCTGCCCAAAAGATGGAAAACAAGATAAAAGCAGCAGCCAAGAAAGCGCCTGCGGCCAAGAAACCGGCAACCAAGAAACCAGCGGCCAAGAAACCAGCGGCCAGGAAACCAGCGGCCAAGAAACCAGCAACGAAGAAACCGGCAGCCAAGAAAGCATCAGCAGCCAGGAAAAGTGTGAAATAACTATAGAGCACACGTAGGATGGGTTGCCCCCATGCGGGGGCGAGAGCAATGCGATCCCATCGCTTGCTTTGTTGGGTATCGCTGCGCTCCACCCAGCCTGCGAATTAATGGTCTCGGCTTCGCTTTTTTCTTTGGCGGCGATTCAGCAAAACAATGCGAATATGAATCCGTTGCGAATGCTATTCCGGCAATCTGCCCCGCAACACATCCCGATCAAACCACCATTTGTCGCCGACGATGGCATCCACCACCTGCGCCATACGCGGCAGGAATACCTGCGGGTCGCGCAGTTCCAGATGGTTCAGCCATCTGTCCATCGCGTTCTGATCCTGCACTCGGCTATGGCGCTTGGCGACCATCGCAATGAGATTGTCGACAAAGAAGCCTTGGCTCTCATACTTGTCGTCCTCGGCGCGCAGGTCGACCACATAGCGCCCGGTAATCGCGGCTACGGCGGCGCCGTCCGAGTCATCCGGCATTTCGTCGATCACATGGACCAGCATGGCCAAGGTCAGTTCCGGATCGACCGGGAAGGTAACGGCAAGCCAGATGCCCATGCCCAGCACCGCCAGGGAATCTTCCTGGCCAGCCTGATAAAGCACGTTGCACGCCTCGACTGCATCCTGCCAGGATTCCTGTTGCATGGATATTGCAAATGCCTCGCGTGCAATTTTCCATGCTTCTTTCTTGCGTTCCAGCGCATTCAGGATTTCGGCGATGTCCATTTGCAGTCGGGCGCGCGGCAAATGGTCCGATTCCTCCAGCGCGTTGAGCTGCTGTATTTTTTCCGATAGCTGCATTTTCAGCCCGGCTTGTTCTTCCGCTGTCAGGCCTTGGCTCGCGTCCTTGATAAGGGAGCCAACGTTGATTAATTGTTCAGTCATGCGATTGCTTGAATTGGATTCCGGATGGGGTCAGTAGAATTGCGAGGTCTGGCTTCGCAGGATGATAGCAGGTTGCATCTCGGTAGAACAATCGTGCCTGCCCGCCTTGCCGGCTTCGCAAATACTGGCCTTACTGTATGAGCCCGTTGTACAGGAAGAATGCGTATGCGCCGATGAGTCCGGCGCCAACAACACGGGGGATTCGACCGAGCGCGGCAATCGACAGGAACAGAACCAGCCCGGCTCCCAGGATGATATAGACGCCGGTCTGGAAAGAATCGGGAATCTGGATCGTATTGACAACAGAAAACAGGCCGATGCACATCGGGATGCAGATGTGGCCGTCGCCGATCTGGGAGGTCAGCACGATATCCTGCCGGCCGATCCAGGCGTAATAAATCGCCAGGAAGGCGTTGGGCAGCACCATGAGTATGCCGCTGAACCAGCCGATCTTTGCGAAACTGAATATCGGGTTGTTGGTTGTGGATACCCAGTCCACCAGGTGGTTGACGGAAAAATAGATGCCATAGGCGCTGGCGGCGATCAGCACCAGGTCGAATATGATCGACCAGTGGATGGTTTTTTCGTTTCTGATGTTGTCCTTCAGCACTTCGAATACGTGCAATATCTGCCAGAACATAAACAGCCCGACCAGGATCAGGCCGTCGTAGAAGTTCAGTTCTCTGTCCTTGGCCAGGGCCCAGAGCGTTCCGGTGAACAGGAACAGGGCGATCAGGGTAAACAGCAGGTTAAGCCGGTTGATGCGGGAATATTCCGCATGCTTTTTTTGCTCGGCTTTGGTTCTTTTCTTTGGCAGGATCGCTGCCGAGCCGAACAGCGCGGCCATCCCGAGGATGAATGTCAGGTTGGTGGCATTGTTGACGAGGCAGTTATCAATCACCGCTCCGCCATTGCTGGCAGACTTGCTCATGACATAGGCGAAGACCAGATTCGGGAACCCCGAGCAGTAGGGCATGATGAGCGTACCGAGCACCGTCCCTTCAAAGCCTTTGCCTTCCATGACATGGAGGCGCCAGACCATTAAGGCATTGGCTGCTATGAATACGGCGAGCTGGGCTAATGGCTGGGTTGCGTAGGCCTGGATGGTATCAATTACGATATTGCCGCCTGGTAGATTGATTTGCACGATTTGCCGTTAAGATTCGCTGCCGGAATTATCCTTGCCCGTTTTGCCCGGGTCAATCGCTGGCCTTGGCGCTTCATGGCGGGTTTAGGTAAACTGCGTCTTTCAGAACACGGATTTATTTCAATGAACGACTCTTCTACCCAGGCAGCGAATGCTGCAGCCGAACGTATCGTGCGGCATTTTCAGGCTCAAGGATTTAAGGGCATAACGGAAGCACTCATCATTCAGATACATCTCAGAGCGGGGGATCGCACAGAAGTCGATGAGGTTTTTGAAGCCGCGCAGGAACAAGACTCCATGCCTCCCGTAGAGAAATATTTCGAACTTCATCCCTATGGGCATTTCGCCGAATTC
>CAZMSI010000167.1:0-4592 GCA_964568895.1 uncultured Sideroxydans sp.
ACCGTTCACCCATACTTCGAACGGGTGCGGCTGGCCATTGGTAATGTGGCTGACGAAAATAGCGAAACTGCCCTGCGGGTGCTCGATCATGTATACCCAGGCATCGCTGCCAGCCGACTGCTGTGGGCGCCCCGGCCAGCGCAGGCTGGCCAGCGCCGGTGTGGGCATCACCTCCAGCACCACACGACGGTCGGCGTCAGACTGGTCGATGTCCAGCTGTTCGCAGGCTGCTTCCACCGGCTTCACTTCCAGCACCGCACCCAACACGCTGTTCGGGCGATAAGTGGTAATGCCCTTCAGCCCACGCTTCCACGCTTCCATATACAAGTTTTCGAATTCCCCGAACGGGTAATCGGCTGGCACGTTAACGGTCTTGCTGATTGCGGTGTCGACATAAGGCTGGATTGCGGCCGACATTTCCATATGGTCCAGCGCGGACATCTCGAGCGCGGTCACGAAATAATCCGGCAGGTTTTCCACGTCGCCGCCATGATGGCGATACAAACGCCATGCATGATCTTCCACCTGGATGGATTTTTTGCTGCCGTCGTTCATACGCTTGTTGCGGAAGTAGAACCAGGAAAACGGCGGCTCGATGCCATTGCTGGCATTGTCGGCAAAGGCGAGGCTGATGGTACCGGTTGGCGCAATCGACAGCAGGTGGCTGTTGCGAATGCCATGCTGCCGGATACGCTGCTTGATACGCTCGGGCAGACGCGAAGCAAATCTGGGCTCTTCCAGATATTTTTCAGCATCGAACAGCGGGAACGCTCCCTTTTCGATGGCCAGGTCGATCGATGCCTCATAGGCCGCATCGCGCATCATTTCCGCAATGTTTGCCGCCATATTGCGCCCTTCGGCACTGTTGTATTTCAGGCGCAACATTACCAGCGTATCGCCCAGACCGGTGAAACCTATGCCGACACGGCGTTTGGCTTGTGATTCTGCCAGTTGCTCTTCGAGCGGCCATACCGTCGCATCCAGCACGTTGTCCAGCATGCGATCGGCGAGCGCCACCACACGCTTGAATGCCGGAGAATCGAATTCCGCCTGCGGCGTGAACGGGTTCAGCACGAAACGTGTCAGGTTGATACTGCCGAGGTCGCAGCAACCGTAATTGGGCAGCGGCTGTTCGCCGCAATTGTGGACATACAGGCCGTTGGCATCAAAGGCATTAACACCGGGAATCTGCACGTCATAAACGCTTTCGCTGCCCGCCTCCTCGATTGCCTCCACTCTTGCGACGAAGCGCTCACGGTTAGGTGTGCGACGATAGTCCGCCAACAGACTGCTTAGCCGCGCATGCTTTTCGCTGTCCGAGAAACCGATCATGTCGGCAAAACGAACCAGGTTGTCGTTGGCAATAACCAGTTCGTGCTGCGCCTTGACCGGATATTCTTTCAAGCCACCCTTGCCGTCGGGCATCGCTTTCATGTGCTGTTCACGGCGATCTCGATAAACCGTGGCAATAATGCCCAACCGCGCCAGCATGCGTTGTACTGCTTCCAGCATCGCAAGATCGGACTGCGCGAGACGAATGCTGACGCCTTTATCCTGCGAACCCTGCACCGAGCCGTCCGCATCGAAGAAGCCGCGCAGGAATCCGCGATAAAAATCGCTGGAAGCCTGTTCGATTTCCTGAGCAATACGTTTTCCTTCCTGCATACCAAATTCAGCTGCCAGCGCCAGCAAGCCTGAAGATTTGAAGCGGTATTCGCCACGTCCGGCCACTACATGCCAACCGCGATGGTCAGCTCGGCGAGTCAGGCAAGAAGCTGCTTGCTCAACCGTCGCACGCACCGATTCGGCACCAGCATGTTCCCACACCGATAATACCGCCGCCGCTTTCTTGAGTACCCCGTCGCCAATCAGCAGGCCGAGCAGATAGCCCTGCTCAATACTGCCTTCGCCGACCCAGCCGGACAGTTCGCGGTGGTTGTGCAGCACCAGCAGATCGTCTGTGCGCAATTCGCCGGCCTTGACCCATTCGGTTTCCCGGCTGTGGCGGCTGATTCTCGCCCTGAGCACCAGATGATCCCTGGTCAGGCGCAGGGTGTAGCCTTCTCCGGTACGCACCTTGATGACATTCTTCTCGCCGGTCCTGAAAAATCCGGCCAACGTAGAGGAATGAGCACGGCCATCGACCACTGCGGAAAATTGCCGGCCCATTAGGTCGACAACCTGGCGCGGCCCATCCGTCGTCATCACCCAGGTATCGGCCGTCACGCATGGATTGGTCGCCTCGATTTTCTCAAGATAGGACAGATTGTTGTCCTGATTGATGTGATCGATGAACAATACGCCCGGCTCGGCATGGTCGTAGGTCGCACGCATGATCTGTCGCCACAGATCGGTCGCCTTTACCGAGCGATAAACCCACAGGCCGTCATCGCGCTGATGCGCGCCCCCATCCAGCGCCAGCTGCGATGGTTTTGCCTGGTGCACCAGCTCCCATTGCACGTCATCTGCAACTGCCTGCATGAAGGCATCGGAAACACCGACCGAGATGTTGAAGTTGCGCAGGTCGCCTTCGTCCTTGGCATGGATGAATGATTCTATGTCAGGATGGTCGCAGCGCAGCACGCCCATCTGGGCGCCGCGCCGGGCCCCGGCAGATTCCACTGTCTCGCACGAACGGTCGAATACACGCATGTAGGACACCGGACCGGAAGCACGGCTGTTGGTGCCCTTCACCAGCGCATCCTTGGGACGAATGCTGGAAAAGTCATAACCCACGCCCCCGCCGCGGCGCATGGTCTCCGCAGCCTGCTGGAGCGCGTCGTAAATGCCCGGCTTGCCATCGACGAAACCGCTGATTGCATCGCCCACCGGCTGCACGAAGCAGTTGATCAGCGTCGCTTGCAAATCGGTTCCTGCGGCAGAGTTGATGCGCCCCCCCGGAATGAATCCGCTTTCCAGCGCCCACATGAATTGCGGTTCCCAGTCGCTCGGATTCTTTTCCACAGCAGCCAGCGCACGCGCCACGCGGCGGCGCACGTCTTGCGCGCTCAACTCGTCATTTTTGCAATATTTTTCCTGAAGAACTTCGGGGGTGACCTCCTGCTCCGGCAAAAGGTCGATGGATTCATCCATCTTCATGTTTTCTCCTTAGACGTGTGCAGATATCTCCGGAATTCCGCAGGAATCCATCCGGCAACATGCGCATATTAGACCCCGGAATAGCTGCTGTCATGGCCGAAGCGAATTTCTATATTTAACACAATATATAGCAATTCAATGTAACCAATCTACTATATATAGTTGCATCTTTCAATGCAAAAAACAAAAAATGCAAAAAGGAGCTGTTAAATCAAGCCCCCTTCGCGACAGATATTATTGCAATGGCAAATGAAGCAAATTATTTGTTTTACGTCCATCGACAACGGTCTGGATATGCTTGCGGAAAGCTGCTGTCATTGTTGAACCGCATTTATATTTGCCCAAATTATATTTACAGGTATAATTGCGCTGTCTGTTAGTTCAGACATCATGTAATGCCTAGAGCAGGGCAACAACTCAGAGCCTCGAAAGAGGCTCCTTTTCTTTAGTTATATTTCGTCCAGCGGCACCCCGCTCGCTTCCTCATCCCGGGATTTCATCGACTGAATCAGATCACTCAGGCACTGGTTCAGCTGTATCAGCGCTTCCGGCTGCAACTGCGCCAACGCATCCGGCAGTATTCCGCGTAGCGGCTTGGGGGCCTGCTGTATGATCGCATCCCCCGCCTCGGTCACATAAAGCTGAACGATGCGATTATCGTTCGCAGCACGCTTTTTAATCACCAGCTTCTTCTGCACCAGTTGATCGATCAGATTGCTCGCTGTCGATTGATGGACGGACAGTTTTTCGGCCAGTTCGGTCACCCGGATACCCGGAATTTCCGCAATTAGCGCCAGCGCCCATAATTGTGAGCCGCTGACCTGACATCTTTTTTCGACGAACTGAAAATGCTTCTTGATTGATTTGAAGATCACCCGGAACTGCTTTAAGGCCAGGGTAGCCTGCGGGTTTTGTTGAACAGTATCCATAATGGCAAGACTCCCGTAAATGGGCGTGCTATCGCAAAAGTGAAGCGTGGATAAAAAAGGCAGCTTAATAATCCCGGCGAATTAAATCAATATGCATCAAAAAACGCCAAGGCTGGCCAACCCCTGATTCAGGAAAACAATCAGGCAGTAACAAATAAAAAGGCAGCCGAAGCCGCCTTTTTGTTCGCATATAATTCAGTTCCTTACGCGCGTTTCCTGAATTCGTTGGTGCGGGTGTCGATCTCGATTTTGTCACCGATTTCACAGAATGCCGCCACCGGCAGTTCGAAACCGGTGTTGAGCTTGGCCGGTTTCATTACCTTGCCGGAGGTATCGCCACGCACCGCGGGCTCGGTGTAGATGATCTCGCGCACCACCGTGTTCGGCAGCTCCACCGAGATCGCCTTCTCATTGTAGAACACCACCTCGCACTGCATGCCGTCTTCGATGTAGTTGATGGCGTCACCGAGGTTGTCCTTCTCGACTTCGTACTGATTGAACTCCTCATCCATGAACACGTACATCGGGTCCGCAAAATAGGAATAGGTGCATTCCTTGCGATCC
>CAZMSI010000168.1:0-4590 GCA_964568895.1 uncultured Sideroxydans sp.
GCCTTGAAGTAGGACTGGAAGGCATCGACTTCGTCGTCACTGCGGCCGGTGCTGCGCATGTAGTCCACGGTGACGTCGTCGACCGGGAAGAAACCCATGGTCGCGCCGTATTCGGGTGCCATGTTGGCGATGGTCGCACGGTCGGGCAGGGTCAGCGCGGCAGTACCTTCGCCGAAGAACTCGACGAACTTGCCGACCACCTTCTGCTTGCGCAGCAGTTCGGTGACCGAGAGCACCAGGTCGGTTGCGGTCACGCCTTCGCGCAGCTTGCCTTTCAGGTGCACGCCGACCACGTCCGGCGTCAGGAAGTAGACCGGCTGGCCGAGCATGCCGGCTTCGGCCTCGATACCGCCCACGCCCCAGCCGACCACGCCGATGCCGTTGATCATCGTGGTGTGGCTATCGGTGCCGACCAGTGTGTCGGGATAATAGACGTCATTCTTCTGCTGCACGCCGCGCGCCAGGTATTCGAGGTTGACCTGGTGCACGATACCGATGCCGGGCGGCACCACCTTGAATGTATCGAATGCCTGCATGCCCCATTTCATGAAACGATAGCGCTCGCCGTTGCGCTCGAATTCCAGTGCCATGTTCTTCTTCAGTGCATCCGGACTGTTGTAGTAATCGACCTGTACCGAGTGATCCACCACCAGGTTGACCGGTACCAGCGGCTCGACCACTTTCGGGTCCTTGCCCAGCTTGGCGGCGGCGTCGCGCATCGCAGCGAGATCGACCAGCAGCGGCACGCCGGTGAAATCCTGCAGCACGATGCGTGCGACGATGAACGGGATCTCCGCGGTACGCTGCGCATTCGGCTGCCAGCCTGCCAGTTCGCGCACATGCTGTTCGGTCACTTTGATGCCGTCGCAGTTGCGCAGCACCGACTCCAGCACGATGCGGATCGATACCGGCAGGCGCGAAATTTTTCCGATGCCGGCGGCTTCCAGCGCGGGCAGCGAATAAAGCGTGCCTTGTTTGCCGCTGGCGAGGGCGAAAGTTTGGCGGGAATCGAACAGGTTGTTTGGTGTGCTGCTGGACGGCATGGCGATAGCTCCGAAATTTAATCGTTTTGGTTCAAAGAGTCAGGAATTATAGCGCGCTGTGCGAACGAGACTGGCGAAATAGATGCCATTTTTTACGTATTGTTTTTCCCTTAATCATGGAATAGAATCAAGACGAAAAAGCATGAGGGCTGGGAGCTGCGGCGCCAGGCCTTATAATAGAAGGAAAATTTCAGGGCGCTAAAGGGGTGGGTTTATGAAATTGTTCAGGCATTCCAGAGGCTATGCATTGCTGCTCGCGGTGCTTGCTTGCTGCCCCGTTGCTGCCCTTGCCGCACCAGCCTCCAGCGCGTCCTCAGACCAGTCTGCCAGTACCGCTGTTCCAGCTTTCCCCAAGTTCGATATTCTGCGCTTTGAGGTCGCCGGCAACTCCCTGCTTGATCCGTCTGCAATCGACAAGCTGCTTCAGCCGTATACCGGAAAGCAAAAGGATTTCGGCGATATCGAACAGGCGCTGGAAACTCTGCAACAGGCGTATGTGACAGCCGGTTATGGTGCGGTTCAGGTTCGCTTGCCGGAGCAGGATGTCGAAAAAGGGGTGGTGCACCTTGTGGTGATCGAGGGCAGGATCAAGCACATTATCGCCAAGGGCAACGCCTTCCATGATGATGCCAATGTGATTGCAGCGGTTCCGGAACTCAAGACCGGCCGTACGCCAAAAGCTAAAAATATCGAGGCCAACCTCCGGGTGGCCAACGCGAATCCCTCCAAGAAATCCCGGGTCTTTCTGAAGGCGACGGATCAGCCCGGCGAGGTCGATGCCACAGTGCAGGTGGCCGACGAGAAACCCTGGAAGGTCGGGGCCGTGCTGGACAATACCGGGACGCCTGAGACCGGCGATTACCGGATCGGCGTGTTCTACCAGAACAGCAATGTCGCCAACAAGGACCAAGTGCTTAACATGCAGGTGTCCACATCGCTTGAACATCCTGGCAAGGTCAAGATCTTCGGTGCGGGCTACCATGTTCCGCTCTATGCCCTGGGTGATTCTTTCGATGTTATGGCCGGCTATGCCGACGTGAATTCCGGTGTAGTGCAGAACCTGTTTAACGTCAGCGGCAGCGGCACCATTCTTGGCGCGCACTACAATCACAACCTTGACCGCCATGGAAATTACGACCAAAAGCTGGTTTACGGCCTGGATTACCGGGCTTACCGCAACAACGTGCAAGTGGTTGGTACGACCACTTCCCTGGTGCCGAACATCACGGTGCATCCGGTGAGTCTTTCCTACGTCGGCGAATGGCATCCGCGTAACCGTTATGTTTCGTTCTACGCGAGCGAGTCCGCCAATATCGCAGGAGGGGGGCAGGGCGGCTCCGCAGATTTTGCCGCGACACGCACCAATGCGACCGCAAACTACATGATTACCCGGTATGGCGTCGACTATACCCAGGCATATCCGGGCGACTGGCAGACGCATGTCGGTTTCAACGGGCAATATACTTCCGACGCACTGGTTCCGGGCGAGCAGTTCGGCGTGGGCGGCGAAACTTCGGTGCGCGGCTTCTATGAGCGCGAACTGGCCAACGATACGGGTTATCGCGGAAGTCTGGAACTTTACTCGCCGGATTTCGGTGCGCGGCTGTCCGGAAATACCAAGACGCGTGCGCTGGTGTTCTACGATTTCGCCGACATTTCCCGCAACAAGGCACTGCCGGGCGAGATTACCCATAGTTCCATTGGCAGCGTGGGCGTCGGGTTGCGCACCAGCGTAGGCAAGAATTTCTCACTGCTGGCGGATCTGGCGCAGGTTGTCGATGCGGGCGGCAGGCATTTCAAGAACGACAAGCGATTGCAGGTTAGTATGGTTGTAACGTATTAAAAACCCGGCGCCTGGCGCCAAGGGGGATAAGATGAAACCGGACAAAAAATTGAAATTCAAGCGCAAACTGGTCTACGCGGCAGTTGCGTCGTGTTTTACCATAACACCGGCCTATGCCAATCCGATAGGTGCGACAGTGGTGAGCGGGCAAGTCAGCATTGCCGCGCAGGGCAATGCACTGAACATCACCAACTCGCCTAACTCCATCATCAACTGGCAGCAGTTCTCCATTAATCCCGGCGAGATCACGCGCTTTATCCAGCAAAGCGCGTCGAGTGCGGTGCTTAACCGCGTCACCGGCCAGAATCCCTCGCAAATTCTCGGCAGCCTGCTGTCCAACGGGCGGGTATTCCTGGTCAATCCCAACGGCATCGTATTCGGGCAGGGCGCGGTAATCGACGTGGCCGGACTGGTGGCTTCCTCGCTGCAGATGTCGAATGGCGACTTTATTGCCGGCAAGCTTAACTTCACCAACGGCGTTGGCGCGGGTGGCATCGATAACCAGGGCCGCATCACCACACCCAATGGCGGCAACGTCTACCTGATCGCACCGGACATCAAGAACAGCGGCCTGATTACCTCCCCACAGGGCGGGATACTGCTGGCCGCCGGACACACCGTCAACCTGATGGATGCCGCCAATCCGGATGTGCAAGTGACATTGAGTGCGCCAGACACCCAGGCCGTCAACCTCGGCAAGCTGATGGCACAAAGCGGCAAGATCGGCATTTACGCCTCGCTGATCGACCAGCAGGGCGCAGTCAATGCCGATACGGCAGTGGTGGGCGCGAACGGCCAGATCATGCTGCGCGCGACCCAGGACATCACGCTCGAGCCGGGCAGTGTCACCACCGCATCCGGCATGCCGGGCGGCGTCAGGGACGGCGGCTCGATCAGTATCGTGGCGGACGGCAAGCTGAACATGCGCCAGGGCGCGCAGGTGCATGTGGACGGCGGGGCTAGCGGCGGCAATGGCGGCTTCCTCGAGTTGTCCGGCAAGGGCGCGATCGCGCTGGACGGCACCTACACCGGCAACGCCAATGCCGGCTATCACGGTGGCACTCTGCTGCTCGATCCGCTCAACATCAATATCACTTCTGGTGGCAGTTTTGGAACAAGTTACTTGTCTTATGGGGCGGGTTCGATCTCGGCGAGTGCCGGGGGAAATGCGAACTTCAATATTGACCCGACAAGCCTCAATGGTGGCTGGGCGGATGTGAATCTTGCTGCGACCAACAACATCACGGTGAGCAGCCCCATTACCAATCACGACATCAACTATGGTGTGGCGGGCGGCTCACTCACCCTGACCGCAGGCAATGATATCAATGTTAATGCGCAGATCGGCGCGACTGCCGGCGCAATAATATCCGGTTCATCCGCACGCTTCGGCCACGACCTGACCATGAACGCGGGCAACAATATCAACGTCAATGACTCGATTTACATGGGCAATAACACGCTCACGCTGGCGGCGGATGCCACGATAGCCTCGCAAAGCATAGCGTCAAACGGTGTTGGGACTGTCTACATTCAACCGGCATTTTTCAGCCCAACTCCAGTGGTGGTCGATACACAGGGCAATTTGAGCGTTACCGGCGCGGGGTTGCAGATACTCGGTTACAACGGAAACCCGTCCAGTTACGTGGCCCCGGTGACGGTGAATGTGGGCGGAAGCTTCAATGCCACTCTGACCGGTGAGAT
>CAZMSI010000169.1:0-4577 GCA_964568895.1 uncultured Sideroxydans sp.
GAACATGTGGTTCTGCATCATGTCGCGCAATACGCCGGCATTGTCGTAGTAGCCTCCGCGCGTGCCGACATCGACCTCTTCGCAGACATTGAACTGGATGTTGTCGATGAAATTCTTGTTCCACAATGGTTCGAACATGCCATTGGAAAAACGGAAGGCGAGCAGGTTCTGTACTGTCTCCTTGCCGAGATAGTGATCGATGCGGTAGATGTTGCTTTCGTCCCAGTGGGCAAGAATGGCCTGGTTCAGTTGCCGTGCCGACTCCAGATCCGAGCCGAACGGTTTCTCGACGATGATGCGCCTCCAGCCGGGGCCTTCCTTGAAACCGGCCTGATAGAGGTTGTCGCAAAGCATGCCGAAAAAACCGGGCGCGGTCGCAAAATAAAACAGGATGTTGCCTCCGGCCTGGTATTGCGCGTCGAGCCGGGCGACCTGTTCCCGCAACATCCTGAAATCCTCAATGTTGTCGAAGCTGCTGGCGACATAATGAAAGCGCTCGACCAGCTTTTCACAAATCGGTTCGCTGAATGCCTTGCGCGTGTGGAATTTGCGTATGCCCTGATCGTCGCTGCCCATCTGCTCACGGAATGTTTCCGTGGTGAGGGGAGTCATCGCCGTGCCAAGCACTGCAAAGTTGTCCGACAACATGCCATCGCAGGCCAGGTTGTACAGGGCGGGCACCAACAGCCTTTTGGTGAGGTCGCCCGATGCGCCGAAAATAAGCATGATGCAGGGAGCGCTGGTGAGACCGGCATCAGGAGGTTCCATCCCGGGTGCTTCGAAGATTTGCGCAATATCAGCCATGAATAAACCTCTCCCGGACGAAGTGCCTGCCGTTTATGTTCGGGGTTCTCGTATGCTCCATCGGAGCCAGCACCAATCGGGTTCCCCCCCGTTATTCACGTCTATATGTTTTCTGGCAGCAGATGGAGCACATCTGCAAGACAGACTTAATGAATTATCGCCCCTTCCGGAAAAGACCTGTCTGCCTGTTTTTTATCATACCCATGCAGGAACCAATTGTCGAAAAAAAGCCCCGCCAGGAAACTGGCAGGGCTTTTTCCGGAAAATCATGCTGGTTTAATGTTCGCCCAGCACCGAAACAGTAATGTTGGCCACCGCATCGGCATGCAACTTGATTTCCACGGGATAGTCGCCAACCTGCTTGAGGTGCCCGGCCGGCATGTTCACTTGCGACCGTTCCACTTCGACGCCCTGCTGTGCCAGTGCCACAACGATGTCGGCATTGGTCACCGAGCCGAACAGCTTGCCGTCCACACCCGCCATCTGGGTAATTTGCACGGTCAGGCCGTTGAGCTTCTCGGCACGCGCCGTGGCATCTGCCAGTTTGGCGGCTTCCGCCGCTTCCAGTTCGGCACGGCGCTCTGCAAATGCGGCCATGTTGGCTTCAGTTGCACGCTTGGCGCGGCCGGTCGGGATCAGGTAATTGCGCGCGTAGCCGTTCTTTACCTTGACTACGTCACCCAGTTGGCCAAGGTTGACCACTTTTTCCATCAGGATCACTTGCATGGTCTGCTCCTTAGTGCAAATCGGTGTACGGCAACAGTGCCAGGAAGCGCGCACGCTTGATCGCGGTACCCAGTTGGCGCTGGTAGCGCGACTTGGTGCCGGTGATGCGTGCCGGAATGATCTTGCCGTTTTCGGAGATGAATTCCTTGAGGATGTTCAGGTCCTTGTAGTCTACCTCCGCGATCTTGTCGGCGGTAAAGCGGCAGAATTTGCGGCGCTTGAACAGATTGCGCGAACCGCCCCTTTTCTTGTCGTCTTTCTTGTTGGTAAAACGTGCCATGATTTTTCCTATTCCAATGTAATTTTATCTATGTGCATCACCAGTTGCATGCTGCGCATACTGCGCTGAGCCAGAAATCCTTCCACCCTCACCGGTTGCCCAACTTTGAGCAGAGCTACCTGCTGTGCCGCCACTCCCAGCGCCAGTGCGGGGACTTCACACTGCACTTGCCGCTGTGCACCCGCTTCTTCGCGGATCGAGGCATGGCGGATTTTCATTTCAACTCGCGGTATCCCCGCCGGGGTGTATCGCAAACTGTCCAGCTCAGTGAGTTGCCCGTCGATTACCAGCCGGTTGCAACTCACTTCATCACGCAGAGGCAGGCTCGGCCGGCGCCGCGTCCTCGGCAGCAGCTTCAGCCGGTGCAGCCTGCTCAGCAGTATCGCCGGTCAGGGAGCGTGATTTCTCTTCCTTCATCATCACCGAAGGTTCGGTCACCGCAGTTTTGGTCTTGATGGTCAGATGGCGCAACACTGCATCGTTAAACTTGAAAGCGTGCTCCAGTTCGTCCATGGTTTCCTGGTCGCACTCGATGTTCATCAGCACATAGTGTGCCTTGTGGATTTTCTGGATCGGGTAGGCCAACTGGCGGCGGCCCCAGTCTTCCAGGCGGTGGATATGCCCGTTCTTGGACGTCACCAGGGTGCGGTACCGCTCGACCATGGCGGGCACCTGCTCGCTCTGGTCGGGATGCACGATGAATACTATCTCGTAATGTCGCATTAACTCTCCTTTTGGATTAAAGCCCCCCGTCATGCGTAACGGTGGAGCAAGGTTTCAGGACCGCGCATTATAGCGGAAAATGATGTGCGGTCAAGGGCTTCGCCGCCTGGAAATAATTATCCGTTAATCCACTACCCCGTAACACAGGCGCAGAAAATTCAACTGTTACTTTGCTTTTCTTCCAGGTGATGCCGGAGGGGTATAACCGGCTATCCGGCAACTTATTCCCTCGCTTTTTTCGCCTTTCAAAAACTTGATCGAATGGCATGACACGATTTCTCTTTTGGCGGCAAGCTCTGACAAACAGAGGTGCACCCTGGCAAGCGGGATACCTGTCCCCAAAGCGATAGCCGTGTCGAGCTTCTCGCCATGGTTTTTCAGGTATTCAAGGATTTTCGTGGGTTCGTTCATTACTGCATACCTGTTAATGGCTGAAGTTGCCAATGTACAGGTAATATCCAATTTATGTAGCATTTTCCGTTTACCCATAAAAAAACGGCAGGAGAAATTCCTCCTGCCGTTAATCTTTGAGGCATGTCAACTCAGCGTTTGCCGCAATGCTCCTGCATCTGTTTGCTGACATCCACCAGGAACTGCAACGACTGCTGCGTATCCTTGTCCGTCATGATGCGCCACATGTTTCCAAGGCCGCCTGCCGCAGGCTGGGCCTTGCTCTTGCTGGCGGCATCTTCCAGGCAGGACAGCATGCCGGAGACCATCTCGAGGCGGTCCAGCAGGCTCGGCAAGGTGTTGGCGATGCGTTCCAGCGCGCCGGTGGATTCCATGCGTTCCATCATCTCCACCAGCCGCCCGGCACCGCCGCGATTGAGCCGATCCAGCAGCGATAGTCCCTCGCCTACGGTTTCCGCCAGACGTCCGATCATCTCGTCAGTCAGCGCATCCTGGGCCGAGCTGTAGACCCGGGCCAGTTGCGATAACCGTTCCAGGTCGCCGTCGGCCGCCATGCGTGAAATGGTCGGCAATGCCTTTTCCAGCCCGGAACGGTTGACCTGGTCGAGCAGGCTCAGGCCGCCGCCCACCGCTTCGGTCAGCCGCCCCACCATTTCGTCGGTCAACGCATCCTGCGAGGCGTGATAGACACGGGCCAGCTGCGACAGCCGCTCCAGGTCGCCGTTGTTGACCATTTCGGCCAGCGCCGGGATCGCCTTGCTGAGTCCGGCCCGCCCGGCCTTGTCCACCAGGTCGAGCGCTTCGGCTGCGGAACCGGCCAGGCGCCCGACCATTTCGTCGGTCAGCGAGTCTCTTGCCGCAGCGAGCACACGGTCGACTTCGTGCTCGATTACGGCTCCTTCATCCTTGTTTTCAGCGTTCATGGCATACCTCCCCGTTACAGGAGTCCGCGTGCGGAGATCCAGTAGAGTTTGTTATAGGCCATCTTGAACCAGTGCACCGCCTTGGTCGGTGCCTTGGGATCAGGCGGGTTCTGGTAGTTGAACATGGCGTAGGTGGCGCGGTCCTTGCCAGCCTCGATGAAGCAGAACACCTTGCCGTCGTATTCCCTGACCGGCGTGCCCATCTTGACTATGGCGGCGATGTTTTCGCCCAGCGTGTCGGCCTCGAAGTGTGCAGTGGAACCGGCCTTGCTGATCGGGATGTTGGTGGTGTCGCCAACGACAAACACGTTGTCGCGGCCTTCCATGTTGAGCTTGGTCTTGTTGGTCGGAATCCAGCCGTTCTGGCCCAGCTTGTTCTTCTCGATCACGTCCATGCCGCGATGCGCTGGGATCGCGACCAACATGTCGTAGGCGACCTCGGAGCCCTCTTCGCTGCGCAGGACCTTCTTCGCGCCGTCCACTTCCTTGATATTGAAAAATGTCTCGTAGCTGATGCCGAGCCGGTCGAATTCGGGTGCCGCCCACTTGGCCACGTTCTCCAGGCTGTGCACGCGGTTGATCGGGTAGGTGTAATGCAGTTTCACCTTGTCGGAGATGCCGCGCTCCTTGAAGTAGTCGTGCAGCATGAAGGTGATTTCCAGCGGCGCCATCGGGCACTTGTGCGGCACGCCGACGGTGATCACCACCTT
>CAZMSI010000170.1:0-4544 GCA_964568895.1 uncultured Sideroxydans sp.
GAAGGATTGCTTTCGGCGCGGCTGCCCAAGTGCAGCAACAGCGTGGCGTCGCCGCCGTCGTCGAGGATCAGGTTCGGCGTGCCGCCATCGGCCCACTCGAAGATCTTGTGGGTGTATTCCCAGTACTCTTCCAGCGATTCGCCCTTGTAGGCGAACACCGGGGTACCGCCCTCAGCGATGGCGGCAGCGGCGTGGTCCTGGGTCGAGAAGATGTTGCACGATGCCCAGCGCACGTCCGCACCGAGCGCTTTCAGCGTCTCGATCAGCACGGCAGTCTGGATGGTCATGTGCAGCGAACCGGCGATGCGCGCACCGCGCAGTGGCTGGGTGGCTGAATATTCCTCGCGAATCGCCATCAGGCCAGGCATTTCGGTCTCGGCAATGGCGATTTCCTTGCGGCCCCAGGCGGCCAGATTCAGGTCGGCGACTTTATAGTCGGCAGCAACAGCATTCATAAAACTCTCCATTCAAATTAATGAATGGGCGCCGTTGTTACTTTGCGCCACCCTCCCGAGCCTGACAGTCATTGCTGCTGCAGCGCCCCTCGAGGGGGTGGGTAATGCTGAATTACAGTCCGGCGTCCGCGCGCAAGGCGGCAGCCTTGTCAGTGACCTCCCAGGTAAACCCGGGTTCTTCGCGGCCGAAGTGGCCATAGGCTGCGGTGTTCTGGTAGATCGGCCGCAGCAGGTCGAGCATTTGCACAATGCCCTTCGGACGCAGGTCGAAGTGCTTTCTCACCAGGGCAGTGATTTTTTCATCGTCGATCTTGCCTGTACCGAAAGTCGTGACCATGATGCTGGTGGGCTCTGCCACGCCGATGGCATAGCTTATTTGCACCTGGCATTTTTCGGCCAAGCCCGCGGCTACCAGGTTCTTCGCCACATAGCGCCCGGCATAGGCAGCGGAACGGTCGACCTTGGACGGATCCTTGCCGGAGAACGCGCCGCCGCCGTGCGGGGCCGCGCCGCCATATGTATCGACGATGATCTTGCGTCCGGTCAGGCCGCAGTCGCCCTGCGGCCCACCGACGACAAAACGTCCGGTCGGGTTGACCAGGAATTTGATCTCACCCTTGATCAGTTCTTTCGGTAATACCGGCTTGATGATTTCCTCGATCGTCGCTTCGCGCACCTGCTCCAGGGTCATCTCCGGTGCATGCTGGGTAGACAGCAATACGGTATCGATGGAATCCGGTTTGCCGTCGACATACCTGATGGTGACCTGCGACTTGGCATCGGGACGCAGCCAGGGCAGGCGGCCGTCGTGGCGCAGTTGCGACTGGCGCTCGACCAGGCGGTGCGCCAGGTAAATCGGCAATGGCATCAGCGTATCGGTCTCGTTGCAGGCATAGCCGAACATCATGCCCTGGTCGCCAGCGCCCTGACCGAGGTCGTCGTCGTAGGCCTTGTTCACGCCCTGTGCGATGTCCGGGCTCTGCTTGTCGTAGGCAACCAGTACGGCACAGCCCTTGTAGTCGATACCGTATTCGGTGTTGTCGTAGCCGATGCGCTTGATGGTTTCGCGCGCCACATTAATGTAGTCGACGTTGGCAGAAGTGGTAATTTCACCGGCCAGCACGACCAGGCCGGTATTGCACAGCGTCTCGGCGGCGATGCGCGAATGTGCGTCCTGCGCTAGAATGGCGTCGACAATGGCATCGGAAATCTGGTCCGCAACCTTGTCCGGATGGCCTTCGGAAACGGATTCCGAAGTAAACAAAAATTCGCTCATGGCACCCCGCGTAATAGTCGGTTAATTTGCTCAAAGGGCGCGCATTATAACAAAAACCTCTTCATTGGTAGCTATGGGTTCTTCCTTGGTTGTCTGGCTGTTCGATCTGATTGCGCTGCTGCCGCTGCGCGTTCTGCATCGTCTCGGCGCCTTGCTGGGCCGGGCGATCTATCGCCTGTCCGATCGCTACGCGATGCGATTGCGCGAAAACCTTGAGCAGGCATCCCGGAACGGCTTTGTGCCCGATGTGCAGAACACATTACAAGCCTGTATCGCAGAGACCGGCAAGGGGGTGCTTGAACTGCCCTGGGTGTGGCGGCGGCCGCTACAGGAAGTGACGGCCAGCGTGCACACCTGCCACGGCTGGGAACATGTCGAGGCGGCTGTTGCGCGTGGCAAGGGCTTCATCTTCCTCACACCACATCTGGGCTGTTTCGATATCTCGGCGCTGTATGCAGCCCAGCGCATACCGATTACCGTGCTGTATCGCCCGCCCAAGCTGGCATGGCTGGAAAAGGTCATGCGCAGCGGGCGCGAACGCGGCCAACTCCACCTGGCACGCACCGATGTCAGCGGCGTACGCGCCTTGTACAAGGCATTGAAGCGCGGCGAGGCCATAGGCCTGTTGCCGGACCAGGTGCCGGGTACGGGCGAGGGCGAGTGGGCGGATTTTTTCGGGCGCCCGGCCTACACCATGACCCTGGTGGGGCGGTTGGTGGAATCCTGCGATGCGGCGGTGCTGATGGCTTACGCCGAACGCCTGCCTAATGGCGGGGGCTATGTCATCCACATCCAGCCGCTGCAGTTTGCCCCTGACCAGGGCATTGCCCGGCAGATCAATGCTGCCCTCGAAGAAACCGTGCGTGCCTGCCCGGCGCAGTACCTGTGGAGCTATAACCGCTACAAGGTGCCGCGCGGCGCCGAACCTCCCTCCGCGCCGACCATGGAGCAAAATACGCCATGACGCGCCTGGTCTTTTTCATCATGTGGCTACTGCATGGCCTGCCATTGCCAGTGCTGGCCCGGCTGGGAAATGGCCTCGGCATCCTGCTCTATCGCTTCGGCCGCGAACGGCGCGAGGTGGCCCATATTAATCTCCACCTGTGCTTCCCCGAACTGTCGGAGCATGAGCGGGACAGCCTGGTGCGCCGTAACTTCCAGGCCTTCGGCCGCAGCTTTATCGAACGCGGCATTCTGTGGTGGAGCAGTGCATCACGCATCGAAAAACTGGTACAGGTAGTCGGGCTGGAGCATTACCAGAACGCTGTAGCCCAGGGACCTGTGATTCTGCTGGTGCCGCATTTCGTGGCACTGGATGTAGGCTGGTCCTGGCTGACGCAACACGGCAGCCTGGTCAGCATGTATTCCAACCAGAAGAATCGTGTATTCCACGACCAGTTGCTGCGCGGTCGCTTGCGTTTCGGCCAGTCGCAACTGTATTCGCGGCAACAAGGCCTGCGCCCGATCATCAAGGCGATGCGCGAACGTTTACCGTTTTATTACCTGCCGGACCAGGACCTGACCGCCAGGGACGCTCTGTTCATCCCGTTCTTCGGCGTGCCGGCGGCCACCCTTACCACCGTGCCGCGCCTTGCAAAAACTGCCGGCGCCCAAGTGCTGCCCTGCATCACGCGCATGCTGCCGCACGCTGCAGGTTATGAAATCCGTTTCTACCCCGCATGGGACAATTACCCGACCGACGACCTGGAAGTCGATACGCGCCGGGTCAACGAATTCATCGAGCAGCGCGTGCGTGAAATTCCGGAACAGTATTTCTGGCTGCACAAGCGGTTCAAGACCCGGCCCGAGGGCGAAGAAAGGGGGAGGTTCTATCAATGAAGTACCATGACCTGCGCGACTTCATCGCACAACTGGAAAAAATGGGCGAACTCAAACGCGTCGCTGCACCGGTTTCGCCACATCTGGAAATGACGG
Source organism: uncultured Sideroxydans sp. (assembly GCA_964568895.1). GTDB lineage: Bacteria > Pseudomonadota > Gammaproteobacteria > Burkholderiales > Gallionellaceae > RI-121. The sequence goes on from CAZMSI010000170.1 coordinate 3,667, forward strand.
AAATCTGCGACCGGGTGTTGCGCAAGCAAGGCCCGGCCGTACTATTCGAAAACCCTTCTGGTCATAAAGTACCTGTGCTCGCCAACCTGTTCGGCACGCCGCGCCGCGTTGCCCTGGGCATGGGCGAAGAGAACATCCAGGCATTGCGTGAAGTGGGCACACTGCTCGCCTACCTGAAGGAACCGGAACCGCCCAAGGGCCTGAAAGACGCCTGGGACAAGTGGCCGGTGCTGAAGCAGGTACTCACCATGTCGCCCAAAGTGGTATCGAATGCACCATGCCAGGAAGTGGTATGGGAAGGTGCAGACGTGGATCTGGGCAGGTTGCCGATCCAGCATTGCTGGCCCGAAGATGTCGCACCGCTGATTACCTGGGGGCTGGTGGTCACGCGCGGACCGAACAAAACAAGGCAGAACCTCGGCATCTACCGCCAGCAGGTGATTGCACCAAACAAGGTCATCATGCGCTGGCTGGCACATCGCGGCGGCGCGCTGGACTTCCGCGACCACTGTGAAAAAAATCCGGGACAGCCGTTCCCGCTGGCCGTGGTGATCGGCGCCGACCCGGCTACCATACTCGGCGCGGTAACACCCGTACCGGACTCATTATCCGAATACCAGTTCGCCGGCTTGTTGCGCGGATCGAAGACCGAGCTGGTTAAATGCATGGGCAGCAACCTGCAGGTGCCTGCTTCCGCCGAGATCGTGCTGGAAGGCGTTCTCCACCCAAACGAAACCGCACTGGAAGGCCCATACGGCGACCATACCGGCTATTACAACGAGCAGGAAACATTCCCGGTGTTTACCATCGAGCGCATCACCATGCGTCGCGACCCGATCTACCACTCAACCTACACCGGTAAGCCGCCGGACGAACCG
>CAZMSI010000171.1:0-4517 GCA_964568895.1 uncultured Sideroxydans sp.
CCTTCGGCGAACTGATCGGCGATATCGCACAGCTTGCGGATGGTGTACAGATCCATCTGGCGCTGGGTGCCGGCGCGCACCGACCATACTTCGTCACCGCTGTGGGCAACGTGGTGCAGCACGCCGGGACGTGGACGGTCGTGGTACTTCCAGTTGCCGTAGTTCTTGGCCAGTGTCGGGTGCAGGTATTGCGTGTTCTCTGGAACGCCACACTCGACCGGACGGCGCATTTGTGCAGGTGCATTCATCTGTTCTATCTCCTCAGGCGGATTGCTTGGCGTTGATCTTGGCGACTTCCTCATCCCAGCCGTCAGTGCGAACGTACGGGTTCATACGCGGCGAGCTGATCATTGCCGGGTCGGCGTCGATGCCCATCGCGTCGAGGAAAGTGGCGAGGCCGATACGCTCGATCATTTCACCGGTGCGTTCGTGCTCCAGCGCGTTCTCGGCGAAGAAGTCGATGGTGTTCTGCGCGAACTCGACCAGCTGTTCGACGGCTTCGTCGGTGTCCAGCTTGATGAACGGCAGGATCACGGTGCCCATCAGGCCGCCGATCTTCAGGTGGCTCTTGCCGCCGACCAGTACGGTTGCGCCCTTGTCCTTGCCTGGGGCCAGTGCGCCGGTCATCACGTTGATGCAGTGCATGCAGCGCACGCAGTCCTGATTGTCGATCTCGATGGCATGGGTGTCGCTTACCGCCACGCTGGAGATATGCTCACCGCTCTTGATTTTGCCGATTTCCTTGACCTGGAAGGTCTTGGTCGGACAACGCGCCACGATGTCGTTTACCAGTTCATCCATACCGTGCTTGGCAAACCACTTCTTCGCCAGTTCCTCGTCGGTGCGGATGTTGTCGCGCCAGGTGCCGATCACCGCCATGTCCGCACGCTGGATGGAATTCATGCAGTCGTTGGGGCAGCCGGAAAACTTGAACTTGAACTTGTAGGGCAGGGAGGGGCGGTGGATGTCGTCGAGGAAGGTGTTGATCACCGCACGGTGCGTCTTTCCTTCATCGTAACAGCTCTGCTCGCAACGTGCGGCACCAACACAGGACATCGAGGTACGCACTGCGGGACCTGCGCCGCCCATGTCGAAGCCCAGTTCGTTGATTTCGTCGAAAGCCGTTTGCACATTCTCGGTGGTTGCGCCCTGGAACATGATGTCGCCGGACTGGCCGTGGAAGGCGATCAGGCCGGAGCCGTGTTTTTCCCAGATGTCGCAGAACTTGCGCAGGATGTCGGTGTTGTAGTGCATGCCGGCCGGGGGCATCACACGCAGGGTGTGGAATTCGGCAGCATCCTTGTATACGGCTTCGCCGTTTTCATCCTTGAGCTCGGTAAAACGTGGAATTACCCCGCCACCATAGCCGAATACGCCGACCGTACCGCCTTTCCAGTAGCCCTTCTTGGTCTGGTAGGATGCTTCCAGCTGACCGAGCAGGTCGACTGCCTGATCCTTGTCTTTTGCCAACCGCTTCAGGCCGGTAACGAAGCTGGGCCAGGGGCCGGATTCGAGTTGGTCGAGATTCGGTGTATCATGCATTTTCTTGGCCATGAATCTTCCTTTCGTATCGTGCGTTCCAGCTTGCTTGCCGGCGTGCACTTCAAGTTGCCCGGTTGCTCGGGAGCTGTTTCACTATAATTGACCGCAACGGTGCGGGCAATTCAGCAAATCCTAATAATCCGCATGTTGACGCATCTTGCAAAGATGTTAAATAGCCCGAAAGGGGGGGATGTTTCCCCCTGTAGTGTTATGCCGTTTTACCCTGTATAGGCTATAGACGCAGGGGGCATATATTGCGCTCAATATTGTATGCCAATATAGCGCCAAAGCAAGGGCCGCGGAAGTTTGTTATCTATATGAAATGGTATGAAAATGGCGCAAATTACTGAACTGGAAAAATTTCGGGTGCCGCTGGGCGGGCAGGAAGTGGAACTGCAGCAGATCGAGCATGCCGAGGGCGCGATGGACATGTTGCGCGTTCGCATCCGCGAAGGCAAGCGCTTTACTGTTTTCGATCTCGACCCGTTGACTGCGCGGCAGTGGGCAGAGGCGATGCGGCTCTGGGCCGATGCACAGGAAGGCAACAAGAATGAATGAAAATACAAGGGCGATGGCAGAAATAGTTTACGACCTGAAAGGCGGCACGCTTCCGGACGAATATGCCTTCGCGCTATGGCAGGAGTTGGTGCGCGCGCTGCCCTGGCTGGAAACGGAAGAACATGCGGGTCTGCTGCCGTTGCGCGGTTCGCGCAGCGATGGTGCCATGTTGCTGCCGCAACGCGCCAAGCTGGTGCTGCGACTGCCGCAGCGACTGATGCCGCAGGCCCGGCAGTTATCCGGCCAGGCACTGGAGGTTGCAGGGCACGTGCTGCAGGTGGGGGCGGCGCGCGAACGATCGCTGTTGGCCCATCCGACGTTGCATGCGCACTTGGTGGCAAGCTCCAGTGGCGAAAACGAATTTCTGGAGGAGGTGGCAGAACGCTTGCGCGAACTGGATATCCCGTGCAAATGGATTTGCGGCAAGCGCGTTGAGCTGCGGGATGGGGAGCAAGTCATATCCGGCTACAGCCTGGTGGTGTACGAACTGAACCCTGAGGGGTCGCTACGTCTGCAACAAGAGGGACTGGGGGGCGAGCGTCGCTATGGCTGCGGACTGTTCATTCCCTATAAGGAAATTTCCAACCTGGATTGAGATTACCGGGCGTATTGCACAATTTTTTATTTTACTGGTCAACGTAAAGGAGAGATGGAGATGTCATACACTGTCGAGGGTGTCGAGCTGGAAACCGATGATGATGGTTATCTGCTGGAGCCGGATTATCGCGACGAGGCCGTGGAAGTCATTGCGGCGGCCGAGAATATCGAGCTGACCCCCGCGCACTGGGAAATCGTCAAGTACATGCGCGATCAATACCGGGAACATGGCCATACGCCCAACTTCCGCAACATGCTGAAGGATGTGCAGGGATTCATGCCGGAAGCGGACAGCAAATCGCTGTATGATTTATTCCCGCTGGGGCCGGCCAAGCAGGCCGCAAAAGTCGCCGGTCTGCCGCAGCCGCTGGGCAAGGGCGGATACTGAGTTTAAAGTTGAAATTGTGGAATTTGAGGAAACGATATGAATACAGCCAACGTAGTGCTGGACCTGAAAGGACTGACTTGTCCGGGGCCGTTGCTCGGCGCCAAGCGCATGATAGACGACCTGGAAGCCGGGCAGATCCTGTTGCTGGTATCGGATTGCCCCGGTACCCAGGATGACCTGTTTGCCTGGGCCAGACAGACAGGCAACCAGGTGCTGAAAACCGAGAAGCGTCCAGACGGCGGCACCGGCTATTACATCCAGAAGGGCAAAGGGCATGGGCACAAAGCCAATGTGCTGCTGGACATCCGCGGCGTGGCCTGTCCGGGACCCGTCGTCGAGGCGAAGAAGCTGCTCAACGGCATGAAAACCGGCGAAGTGCTACAACTGATCAGCAATTGTCCCGGCATAGAGTCGGACATCACCGGCTGGGCCGAGTCGACCGGCATGAAAATACTCGACATGGTGGAAATTGCCGCCGGCGAATACGAGTTCTACATCCAGAAGGGTTGATGCAGAGCCCCGTCGTCGAGGAGCACTCCTGATGCGCGTCAAAAGCCAATGGTTCAAGGGCGGCAAGGCCAGGCCGCCGCAGGAAATCGCTGGCGCGGCAGCATTTATTGTCTGGCGCATCGGCGAGAATGCGCTGAAGAGCATGCGCAATGCCGATTTCGACATTGCCGTCGGTGAGCAGTATTTTTCCTTTTTGTCCGAGTTCCTGGTTTTCCTGGTGCAGGCGGCCGACCGCGTCGCTTACCGACGCATGAGTGGGGAAGAGCGTGTGGCATTTACCGGCACGCTGGCCAACCGTGTCGGTGAAACCCTGTCCGACAACCAGAGCAGGCTGCTGGGCGGTACCGCGGCCGAGCACAAGGCGGCCTTCATCGAGTTACTCAACCGACGTGCCGGCGAGTATGCGGAATTCGAATATGATGAAACCGGGCCGAGCTTTTCCTTTTTGCGCCATCTGGGCTATGTGATGCAGGAAATAATGGAAGAGCGCGACCGCTACTGGGTGACCGACCAGCTCATGGCGATCGAGGCGCCGGAAGCGGTAGAAACGCTGGAAAAGGCGATGCTCGGGCTGTTCGGCGATGCGCCGAAACCGCGGCGCGGCAGCGCAGCGACGGGGGCGGATTGAGCGAAGCGGGCGCATCCCCCTTCGATTTGCAAAATGCCGACGCCTACGCGGTCTGGCGCGAACGCAAGTTGCAGCAGGCGCCGCGCTCGGCGGCCGAATTAATTGTCGAAGTGCGCGATCCCCGCACACTGAGTCCTGCCGAGCATGAGGAATTGCTGGCGCGCGTGCGCCGCTGCAACATGGCGATCTATGCAAGCCCGGTGATAGACGAGGATAACGCCATTCTGCGCCAGTTGGGGCGGCAATTCGGGCTGGACAGCCTGGATGCCAACTGGCTGGCGGACGAGGACGGCA
>CAZMSI010000172.1:0-4475 GCA_964568895.1 uncultured Sideroxydans sp.
TGATCGGGTTCTTGCCGTCGCCCGCAACCTGCTTGTTCTGCGGGATCAGGAATTCAAGCGCAAAGTGCACACCCTTTAACTCGCGGCCCGGTACCGGCAAATCGCGCGGCTGCTCCGCACCGCCGGCCAGAATCACTGCATCAAACTTCTTCAACAGTTCTTTCGGCTTGATGGTCTTCTTCGCGTCGTTGGCAACACCATTGCCCGGCGCCTTGTCGCCGATGTAAGTGTTGACCTGGAACTTGACGCCCTCGGCTTCCAGTTGCGCCAGGCGCCAGTCGATCACGCGCTTGTCCAGCTTGAAGTCGGGGATACCATAGCGCAGCAGGCCGCCGATGCGGCTGTTCTTCTCGAACACAGTCACGCTGTGGCCGACGCGTGCCAACTGCTGCGCGGCCGCCAGGCCCGCGGGGCCAGAACCGACCACGGCAACCTTCTTGCCGGTCCTCTTCTTTGCCGGCTGCGGCACTACCCAGCCGTTCTCGCCGGCCTTGTCGATGATGGCGTGCTCGATCGACTTGATACCGACCGCATCGTTGTTGATGTTCAACGTGCATGATGCCTCGCATGGCGCCGGGCAGATGCGTCCGGTGAACTCCGGAAAATTGTTGGTCGAATGCAGCGTATCCAGCGCCTGCTTCCAGTTGCCACGGTATACCAGGTCATTCCAGTCCGGAATGATGTTGTTCACCGGGCAGCCGCTGGTGCAGAACGGAATCCCGCAGTCCATGCAGCGTGCACCCTGTTGCGATGCCTGGGCATCATCCAGATGCAGCACGAACTCGTGATAATTTTTCACACGCTTGTCGACTGGCAGGTATGCCTCGCTCAGGCGCTCGAATTCCTTGAAGCCGGTCGGCTTACCCATTACACCACCTCCGCATGTTCGACTTTTTGTTGCGCGGCGATCTCCAGCAGGGCGCGGCGATATTCGGTGGGCATTACCTTGACGAACTTGGGCAGGTATTCGCTCCAGTCGTCGAGGATCTGCTTCGCGCGTGCGCTGCCGGTATAGCGCAAGTGCTTCTCGATCTTGCCGCGCAGCGCGGCCTCGTCAGCTTTGCCCAGATGATTGAGGTGCACGCGGCCATGTCCCTCGAGCTCGCCTGTCTCGCTTGCCGCCGCTTCCTCGGGTATGCCCTCCAGCTGCACCATCGCCATGTTGCAGCGCTGTGCAAAACTGCCGTCCTCGTCCAGCACGTAGGCCACACCACCGGACATGCCGGCCGCAAAATTGCGCCCGGTCTGGCCGAGCACCACCACCATGCCGCCGGTCATGTATTCACAACCGTGATCGCCCAGGCCCTCAACCACCGCAACGGCGCCGGAGTTGCGCACCGCGAAGCGTTCACCGGCCACACCACGGAAATAGCACTCGCCACTGGTCGCGCCATACAGCACGGTATTGCCGACGATGATGTTGTCTTCGGCCGTAATAGGGCACTCTGCCGGCGGCGTCACCACGATGCGTCCGCCGCACAAGCCCTTGCCGACGTAGTCGTTGCCCTCACCACTCAGCTCGAGCGTGATGCCGCGCGCCAGGAACGCGCCGAAGCTCTGGCCAGCCGTACCCTGCAATTTCACCGTGATAGTGTCGTCGGGCAGGCCGGCACCGCCATAGCGCTTGCCAACTTCATGCGACAGCATGGTACCGACGGTACGATTGACGTTGCAGACGTTGCTTTCGACCACCACTGGCTGGCGGTTGTCGAGCGCAGGCCGGGCATGCTCAATCAGCTTGTTGTCCAGCGCCTTGTCCAATGCATGGTCCTGCATCTCGGTATGGAAAGTCGCAACCGTAGCCGGCACCGGCGGCTGATAGAACACCTTGGAGAAATCCAGCCCCCTGGCCTTCCAGTGCTCAACACCCTGGCGCATATCAAGCAGGTCGCTGCGACCAATCAGGTCGTCGAACTTGCGAATGCCGAGCTGCGCCATGTATTCGCGCACTTCCTCGGCCACGAAGAAGAAATAGTTCACCACATGCTCCGGCTGGCCGGTAAATTTCCTGCGCAGTGCCGGGTCTTGCGTTGCCACGCCTACCGGGCAAGTGTTGAGGTGGCATTTACGCATCATGATGCAGCCTTCGACCACCAGGGGTGCTGTGGCAAAGCCGAACTCGTCTGCGCCGAGCAGCGCACCGATCAGCACATCGCGCCCGGTCTTCATCTGGCCATCAACTTGCAGGCCGATACGGCCACGCAACTGGTTCAGCACCAGCGTCTGCTGCGCCTCGGCCAAGCCGAGCTCCCACGGCGTACCCGCGTGCTTGATCGAGGATTGCGGACTGGCTCCGGTGCCGCCGTCGTAACCGGAGATTACGATGTGGTCGGCCTTGGCCTTGGACACGCCTGCAGCAATCGTGCCGACGCCAACCTCCGATACCAGCTTGACCGAGATCGAAGCATTCGGGTTGGCATTCTTCAGGTCATGGATCAGTTGCGCCAGGTCTTCGATCGAATAAATGTCATGGTGCGGCGGCGGCGAAATCAGGCCGACACCCGGTACCGAGTGGCGCAACTTGCCAATGTATTCGGAAACCTTGCCGCCGGGCAACTGGCCGCCCTCGCCGGGCTTGGCGCCCTGCGCCATCTTGATCTGGATCTGGTCGGCATTGCTCAGGTATTCGATGGTCACGCCAAAACGGCCGGAGGCGACCTGCTTGATCGCGGAACGCAGCGAGTCGCCCTCCTGCATCACGCGGTCAGCCTCGATGCGGTTTTTGCCGATGATGTCCGACAGTTTTTCGCCGGCCTTCAGCTTACGGAAACGATTGACGTCCTCACCGCCCTCGCCGGTGTTCGATTTGCCGCCAATGCGGTTCATCGCCTGTGCCAGCACGGTGTGCGCCTCGGTAGAAATCGAGCCCAGCGACATCGCACCGGTGGCGAAGCGCTTGACGATCTCTTTCACCGGCTCGACTTCGTCCAGCGCTACTGGCTGACCGGCAGGCCTGATCTCGAACAGGCCGCGCAGCGTCATCAGGCGCTGGCTCTGGTCGTTGATCAGCTTGGCGTATTCCTTGTAGGTCTGGGAATTATTGGTACGCGTCGCATGCTGCAGTTTGGCGATGGAATCCGGCGTCCAGGTATGCTCTTCGCCGCGCACGCGCCAGGCGTATTCGCCGCCGGCATCCAGCGCATTGGAAAGCACCGGGTCGTTGCCGAATGCGGCCTGGTGGGTGCGCACCGCTTCTTCCGCCACTTCGTGCAATCCGATGCCCTCGATCTGGCTGGCGGTACCCGGGAAGTGTTCGGCGACGAATCCGCTGTTGAGGCCAACCGCCTCGAAAATCTGCGAGCCGCAATACGACTGGTAAGTGGAAATACCCATCTTGGACATCACCTTGAGCAGCCCCTTGTTCACCGCCTTGATGAAGCGCTTGTCGGCATCCTGTGCCGACAGCCCGGAGGGCAGGGCAGCACCCAGCTCGGCAATAGTGTTATAGACCAGCCACGGACATACCGCTTCGGCGCCATAACCAGCAAGCAACGCGAAATGGTGTGTCTCGCGCGCCGAGCCGGTATCCACCACCAGGCCGGTGCTGGTGCGCAACCCCTTGCCCACCAGATGGTGGTGCACAGTAGAGCAGGCCAGCAAGGCGGGAATGGCGACGCGTTTGTTCGACACAGTACGGTCGGACAGGATCAACACGTTGTAGCCGCCGGTGGTCGCCTTGGCCGCCTCTTTGCACAAAGCTGTTAGCGCCTTTTTGCAGCCTTTTGCACCGTCCGCAACGGGATAGGTGATGTCGAGCACCAGCGACTTGTAACGGCCCTTGGTCAACTTGTCGATGTCGCGCAGTTTGGCCAGGTCTTCGTTGAGCAATACCGGCTGGTGCACCTCCAGGCGCAGCGGTGGGTCAGTCTCATCGAGACCAAGAAGGTTGGGTTTGGGACCGATGAACGAGGTCAGTGACATCACGATCTCTTCGCGAATCGGATCGATCGGCGGATTGGTGACTTGCGCGAACAGTTGCTTGAAATAGTTGTACAGCACCTTGCTCCGGCTGGACAGCACCGGCAATGCGGCGTCGTTGCCCATGGAACCAGTTGGTTCCTCGCCGGCCGAGGCCATCGGCGTGAGGATAAATTTGAGTTCTTCCTGAGTGTAACCAAAGGCCTGCTGCACATCCAGCAGATTGTCCGGCTTGGCAGTCCTGGTCTTGCCCTGCGGCAAATCGTGCAGGAAATAACGCGACTGCTCGATCCACTCGCGGTAAGGTTTGGCGGTGGCGAGCTGCGACTTGAGTTCCGCATCATCCACGATACGCCCGGCCTGCATGTCGATCAGGAACATCTTCCCCGGTTGCAGCCGCCACTTCTTCACGATCTTGTGCTGCGGGATGTCGAGCACGCCCATTTCCGAGGCCATCAGCACCAGGTCATCGTCGGTAATCAGGTAGCGCGCCGGGCGCAGGCCGTTGCGGTCCAGCGTGGCGCCGATCTGGCGGCCGTCGGTGAAGGCGACGGCGG
>CAZMSI010000173.1:0-4456 GCA_964568895.1 uncultured Sideroxydans sp.
CAACGAAAAGCGCATGCTGCAGGAAGCGGTGGACTCGCTGCTCGACAATGGTCGCCGCGGCAAGGCGATGACTGGCGCCAACAAGCGTCCGCTGAAGTCGCTGGCCGACATGATCAAGGGCAAGGGTGGCCGTTTCCGCCAGAACCTGCTGGGCAAGCGCGTCGACTACTCCGGCCGTTCCGTGATCGTGGTTGGTCCGCAACTTAAATTGCATCAGTGCGGTCTGCCGAAGAAGATGGCATTGGAGCTGTTCAAGCCGTTCATTTTCAACCGCCTCGAAGCGATGGGGCTGGCCACTACGATCAAGGCCGGCAAGCGCATGGTGGAAGCCGAAGAGCCCATCGTATGGGATATTCTTGAAGAAGTGATCCGCGAGCATCCGGTGATGCTGAACCGTGCGCCGACGCTGCACCGTCTGGGCATCCAGGCGTTTGAGCCGGTATTGATCGAGGGCAAGGCGATCCAGCTGCATCCGCTGGTGTGTTCCGCGTTCAACGCCGACTTCGACGGCGACCAGATGGCCGTGCACGTGCCGCTGAGCCTGGAAGCGCAGATGGAAGCGCGCACCCTGATGCTGGCCTCCAACAACGTGCTGTCACCGGCCAACGGCGAGCCGATCATCGTGCCGTCGCAGGATATCGTGCTGGGTCTGTACTACATGACGCGCGAAAAAATTGGCGCGAAGGGCGAAGGCTCGATCTTTGCAGATGTATCCGAAGCCATGCGCGCTTATCGTTCCGACCAGGCCGATTTGCAAGCCAAGGTGGTGGTGCGCATCAAGGAAGTGACGATTGACGAGCAGGGCGAGCAGCAAGACAAGCTGACGCGTTACGAGACCACGATCGGCCGCGCCATTCTGTCTGAAATCCTGCCGGCCGGGCTGCCGTTCGAGCTGATCAACAAGGCGCTGAAGAAGAAGGAAATCTCGCGCCTGATCAATGTCAGTTTCCGCCGTTGCGGCCTGCGCGATACGGTGATTATGGCCGACCAGTTGATGTACACCGGTTTCAGCTATGCGACCCGTGCCGGCATTTCGATCTGTGTGGACGACATGCTGGTGCCGCCGCACAAGAACGATTTGATTGCTGCCGCCGAAAAGGAAGTGCACGAGATCGACACCCAGTACACCTCCGGTCTGGTGACCCAGGGCGAGCGCTACAACAAGGTGGTGGATATCTGGGGCCGTACCGGCGACCTGGTAGCCAAGGCGATGATGGATCAGCTGGGCAGCGAACCGGTGATCGACAGCGTAACCGGCCAGCCACGCATGGAAGGCAAGAGCAAGAAACCACTGCTGCAGGAATCGTTCAATTCCATCTACATGATGGCCGATTCCGGTGCGCGGGGTTCCGCAGCGCAGATTCGCCAGCTGGCGGGCATGCGCGGCCTGATGGCCAAGCCGGACGGCTCGATCATCGAGACCCCGATTACCGCGAATTTCCGCGAAGGTCTGAACATGCTGCAGTACTTTATTTCCACCCACGGTGCACGCAAGGGTCTGGCCGATACCGCGTTGAAGACCGCGAACTCGGGTTACCTGACGCGCCGTCTGGTCGACGTAACCCAGGATCTGGTGGTGATCGAGGACGATTGCGGCACCAGCAACGGCCGTGTGATGAAGGCGTTGGTCGAGGGTGGTGAAGTGATCGAGGCTTTGCGCGAGCGCATTCTCGGTCGTGTCGCCAGCATGGACATCGTCAACCCGGAAACCGGTGAAACGCTGTATGAGGCGGGTACCTTGCTGGATGAAGATATGGTGGATACCATCGAGGCGCTGGGTGTCGACGAGGTGCGCGTGCGCACGCCGCTGACCTGCGAAACGCGTTATGGCCTGTGCGCCAAGTGCTATGGCCGCGATCTGGGCCGCGGCGGTCTGGTCAATGTCGGCGAAGCGGTCGGCGTGATCGCCGCACAGTCCATCGGCGAGCCAGGCACGCAGCTGACCATGCGTACTTTCCATATCGGTGGCGCGGCCTCGCGTACCGTGGTGGCCAGCCAGGTCGAGAGCAAATCGAACGGTGCAATGAAGTACAGCGCCAATATGCGTACCGTGACCAATGAGCGCGGCGAGCTGGTGGTGGTGGCGCGCAGTGGCGAGCTGACCGTGACCGATAATCACGGCCGCGAGCGCGAGCGCCACAAGGTGCCTTATGGCGCACTGCTGGCTGCCCGCGAAGGCAGTGCGGTGCGTGCCGGTGAAGTGCTGGCGAACTGGGATCCGCATACCCGCCCGATCATTACCGAATACGCGGGGCGTGTGCGCTTCGAGAACGTGGAAGAGGGTGTGACCGTGGCCAAGCAGATCGACGAGGTCACCGGCCTGTCGACACTGGTGGTGATCGATCCCAAGCGTTCGGCCCAGGGCAAGGGGCTGCGCCCGCTGGTGCGCCTGCTGGACGATGACGGCAACGAGATCAAGCTGGCCGGAACCGATACCCCGATTACCGTGACCTTCCAGACCGGTTGTATTATCACCGTGGAGGATGGGCAGCATGTCGGCGTGGGCGAGGTGCTGGCACGTATTCCGCAGGAATCGTCCAAGACCCGCGATATCACCGGTGGTCTGCCGCGCGTGGCCGAATTGTTCGAGGCGCGTTCGCCCAAGGACGCTGGCGTGCTGGCAGAGGTAACCGGCACCGCTTCGTTCGGCAAGGACACCAAGGGCAAACAGCGCCTGGTGATTACCGACGTCGAAGGCGTGGCGCACGAGTTCCTGATTCCCAAGGACAAGCACGTGCTGGTGCACGACGGCCAGGTGGTGAACCAGGGCGAAATGATCGTCGACGGCCCGGCCGATCCGCACGACATCCTGCGTCTGCTTGGCGTGGAAGCGCTGGCGCGCTACATCACCGACGAGGTGCAGGACGTGTACCGGTTGCAGGGCGTGAAGATCAACGACAAGCACATTGAGGTGATCGTGCGTCAGATGCTGCGCCGCGTGCTGATTGTCGACGAGGGCGACACAGGCTTCATCCTGGGCGAGCAGGTAGAACGCGCCGAGGTGTTGATCGAAAATGAGCGTGTCGAGGCGGAAGGCAAGCAGCCGGCCGTTTACGGACACGTGTTGCTGGGTATTACCAAGGCCTCGTTGTCCACTGACTCGTTCATCTCGGCGGCTTCCTTCCAGGAAACCACCCGCGTGTTGACCGAGGCGGCAATCATGGGCAAGAGGGATGAGCTGCGTGGCCTGAAGGAAAATGTCATCGTTGGCCGTCTGATTCCTGCGGGCACCGGCTTGGCCTTCCACAATGCACGTCGCAGACAGCGGCTCGGCCTGGATATGGCGGAAGGCACGGGACTGGACGAAGGCGAGCCGGTCGTGGAAGCCCAGGACAATGTCTAGCCGGCTTGACATGCCGTGCGTTCATCAATAGAATGCGCGGTCTTTTTAGCCGTCATAACAAATTGATACAGGATTGTTGTGGCGGCGTTTGTTTTGCCTGTAATTTGATTAATTTAAGATTTTTAGGGATAGCAAAATGCCAACCATAAACCAGTTAGTGCGCAAGCCGCGGTCGGCCGAACAGGTCAAGAGCAAGGTTCCCGCGCTGGGAGGAAGCCCGCAGAAGCGTGGTGTATGCACCCGCGTCTATACCACCACGCCGAAGAAGCCGAACTCCGCCTTGCGCAAGGTTGCCAAAGTGCGCCTGACCAACGGTTTCGAGGTGATTTCCTACATCGGCGGCGAAGGCCACAACCTGCAGGAGCACTCGGTGGTGTTGCTGCGCGGCGGCCGGGTCAAGGACTTGCCGGGTGTGCGTTACCACATGGTGCGCGGCAGCCTGGATACCGCGGGCGTGAAGGATCGCAAGCAGGCCCGTTCCAAATACGGCGCGAAGCGTCCCAAGAAGGCCTGAGTTCCAGGCTGATTACGGATTTAGATCAAGAGGTTTACCATGCCAAGACGTAGAGAAGTTCCCAAACGTGAAATCCTGCCGGACCCCAAGTTCGGTAACCAGGATCTTTCCAAGTTCGTCAACGTGCTGATGACGGCCGGCAAGAAGTCGGTGGCCGAGCGTATTCTTTACGGTGCCCTGGAGCAGGTTGGCAAGAAGAGCGGCAAGGATCCGATCGAGGTGTTCAACCTGGCGCTGACCAATGCCAAACCGCAGGTTGAAGTGAAGAGCCGCCGCGTCGGTGGCGCCAACTACCAGGTTCCGGTCGAGGTGCGTCCTTCCCGCCGCATGGCGCTGGCAATGCGTTGGCTGAAGGAATCGGCACGCAAGCGCGGCGAAAAATCCATGGGACAGCGTCTGGCCGGCGAATTGATGGACGCTTCCGAAGGTCGCGGCGGTGCGGTCAAGAAGCGCGAGGAAGTGCACCGCATGGCGGAGGCGAACAAGGCGTTCTCGCATTTCCGTTTCTAAAGATTAATCTGGAATTATTCAAGTTAGGTAACTACTGTGGCACGTAAAACACCAATCGGGCGATACCGCAATATCGGCATCAGCGCGCA
>CAZMSI010000174.1:0-4449 GCA_964568895.1 uncultured Sideroxydans sp.
TGAACGTGCTGGTGAATATCCTGGGCAAGTTGCCATCCATGCTGTTTGCCGAATTCGAGGGCGTACACACCAGCGAGTTGACCTCGGGCGACGTGAAATATCACCAGGGTTTTTCCTCCGACATCAACACGCCGGGCGGGCCGATGCATGTGACGCTGGCGTTCAATCCGTCGCACCTGGAAATCGTCGATCCGGTAGTGGAGGGTTCGGTGCGCGCGCGCCAGCATCGCTGCGGAGACCACAACGGCAAGCAGATCCTGCCGGTGCTGCTGCACGGCGATGCCGCATTTTCAGGGCAGGGGGTGGTGATGGAAACGCTCAACCTGTCGCAGACCCCGGGCTACCGCACCGGCGGCACCGTGCATATCGTCGTCAACAACCAGATCGGTTTTACCACGTCGGATGCGCGCGATGCGCGTTCCACACTGTATTGCAGCGACGTGGCGAAAATGGTCGAAGCGCCGATTTTTCACGTCAACGCCGATGACCCGGAGGCAGTACTGCTGGTCACCGAGATTGCCTTTGATTACCGCATGGCGTTCGGCAAGGACGTGGTGATCGATCTGGTGTGCTTCCGCAAATTGGGGCACAACGAACAGGATGAGCCGCTGGTGACGCAGCCGTTCATGTACCGCTATGTCAACAAGCATCCAGGCACGCGCACCTTGTACGCACAGCGTCTGGTGGAGCAGGGCGTGGTCGCCGCCGATGAGCCGGAGGCAATGATTGCCGCTTATCGGCAGACGATGGACGAAGGAAAAAGCCCGGTCAGTCTGGCACCTGCCGGATTCAGGCATGAGCATGCGGTGGACTGGACACGGTTTTCGGCCGACACGCCCTGGACGCTGCCGGTGGCTACGGCTGTGCCATACGAGAAACTGCAAATGCTGGCCGGACGACTGACCGAGGTGCCGGAAAATTTCAAGCTGCATTCGCGGGTGGAGAAGGTTATCGCCAATCGCCGTGCAATGGGGCGTGGCGAACTGGCGCTGGATTGGGGTATGGCAGAAAACCTGGCCTATGCCAGCCTGGTGGCTGATGGTTATGCAGTGCGCCTTTCCGGGCAGGACAGCCAGCGCGGAGCTTTCTTCCATCGCCATGCCGTATGGCATGACCAGAATCGCGTGCAGTGGGATCAGGGGCTGTATATTCCGTTGCAGCACATCACGCCGGACCAGGCCGACTTCATTGTGATCAATTCATTGTTGTCGGAAGAGGCCGCGCTGGGTTTTGAATACGGTTACGCCACCGCCGAGCCGGATTCTCTGGTGGTATGGGAAGCGCAGTTCGGGGATTTCGCCAACGGTGCGCAGGTGGTGATCGACCAGTTCATCGCCTCGGGCGAGGCCAAGTGGGGCAGGTTGTGCGGGTTGGTGATGTTGTTGCCGCACGGTTACGAAGGACAGGGACCGGAGCACTCGTCCGGGCGCATCGAACGTTATCTGCAATTGTGTGCCGACTACAACATCCAGGTGTGCATCCCGTCGACGCCGGCGCAGATGTTCCACCTGCTGCGGCGGCAGATGCTGCGGCCGATGCGCAAGCCGTTGATCGTGTTTACCCCGAAGAGCCTGCTGCGCAGCAAGGATGCCGCATCTCCGCTGAAATGGCTGGTGGAAGGCTCTTTCCAACCGGTGATGGAAGAGGCGGATGAGTTGGACGCGGCCAGGGTCAAGCGCATCATTGCCTGCAGCGGCAAGATTTATTACGAATTGCTGGCAGCGCGCCGCGAACGCGGCATTGAGGATATGGCCATCATCCGCCTGGAGCAGTTGTACCCGTTCCCGCACAGCGACTTTACTGCGCAGATCGAGACCTATCACAATGCAACCGAGGTGGTCTGGTGCCAGGAAGAGCCGGGAAACCAGGGCGCATGGCACCGTATCCAGCATTACCTGCTGCGTCACATGCGTTCCGGTATGAAGCTCGGCTACGCGCTGCGCGCCTCTTCCGCTTCGCCGGCGATGGGCTATCTCGCATTGCATAACGAACAGCAGAAAGCCGTGATCGAGGCTGCGTTCCGGCCGGATCTGGATATCAAGAATAATCCCAGGAGCAAGGAAAAATGAGCCAAATCGAAATCAAAGTGCCGCAACTTTCCGAATCGGTGACCGAAGCCACGTTGCTGTCCTGGCACAAGCAGCCGGGCGAGGCGGTGAAAGAGGGAGAGAACCTGATCGACATCGAGACCGACAAGGTGGTGCTGGAACTGCCCGCGCCCCGGGACGGCGTGCTGGTGAAAATCGTCAAACAGGACGGCGAAAAGGTTGGAAGTGGCGATTTGATCGCGATGCTGGATAGTGAGGCAGCGGCCACGGCAAGCAAGACAAAAAAGAAAGCCGCGCCGGCAGTATCGCCCGCTGCGCGCAAGCTGGCGCACGAACATGAAGTCGATGCCGGCCAGTTGCAGGGCAGTGGCCGGCACGGGCTGGTGACCAGGGAGGACGTGTTGGCCGCCGCAGTCGAAAAAGCGCCTGCTGCGGCCAGTGTTCCACAGGCGGCTGAGGGAACACGCGTCGAGCAACGTGTGCCGATGACGCGCATCCGCCAGCGCATTGCCGAACGCCTGCTGGAGTCGCAGCAGAATGCGGCTATCCTCACCACCTTCAACGAAGTGAACATGCAGCCGGTGATGGAATTGCGCAACAAGTACAAGGATGCATTCGAGAAGAAGCACGGCATCAAGCTCGGCTTCTCCTCATTCTTTGTCAAGGCCGCAGTAACGGCACTGCAAAGGTTTCCGGTGGTCAACGCTTCGATCGACGGCACCGACGTCATTTATCATGGTTATTACGACATCGGGGTGGCCATCGGCAGTGAACGCGGGCTGGTGGTACCAATCATCCGCGATGCGGACAAGCTGTCATTCGCCGACATAGAGCGGCAGATCGCCGATTTCGGCGCGCGCGCCAGGGACGGCAAGTTGACGCTGGAAGAACTCTCCGGCGGTACATTCTCGATTTCCAATGGCGGCGTGTTCGGTTCCATGCTGTCCACGCCGATCATCAATCCGCCGCAAAGCGCGATTCTCGGCATTCATGCCACCAGGGATCGGCCGGTAGCCGAGAACGGCCAGGTGGTGATCCGTCCGATGAACTATCTGGCGCTGTCCTACGACCACCGCATCGTCGATGGCCGCGATGCGGTGCTATTCCTTGCCGCGATCAAGGAGGCGCTCGAGTATCCGGGCA
Organism: uncultured Sideroxydans sp.; assembly: GCA_964568895.1. GTDB lineage: Bacteria > Pseudomonadota > Gammaproteobacteria > Burkholderiales > Gallionellaceae > RI-121. The sequence continues at coordinate 3,192 of CAZMSI010000174.1, forward strand.
GGGTGCTGCTGGATATCTAGCAACCTTATGACCTTTCGCGCCTATCGCATTTTTGATGAAGGCGGCGTAACCGTTGCGCGCTTCGTCGATCTGCAGCTTTCCGATCTTGATCCAGGCGAGGTGGTGATCCGCACCCGTTATTCCGGTATCAACTACAAGGATGCGCTTGCGGCAACCGGTGTGGGCAAGGTGATCCGCCGCTTTCCCTGTGTGGGTGGGGTGGATGCGGCCGGCGTGGTGGAAAGTTCGCTGGACGAACGCTTCCGCCCTGGCGATGAGGTGGTCGTCACCGGCTACGGCATGGGCGTGGATCACGACGGCGGCTATGCGGAGTATGTGCGCGTGCCGGGAGACTGGGTGGTGCTGTTGCGACACGGTGCGGCGGAGCCGACGGGTGCGGGAGCAACAGCATCGCACCTCCTCCCGCAAGCGGCTGGCTTCGCCAGTAACGTGTCGGAGGTGCCGCTGCCACACGGCCTGTCAATGTTCGAGGCGATGGCGCTGGGTACGGCGGGGTTTACCGCAGCCCTGTCCATACACCGGCTGGAGCAGAACGACCTGACGCCGCAAAGCGGCAAGGTGCTGGTGACCGGGGCCACTGGCGGCGTGGGCAGTCTGGCCATTACCATGCTGGCGCACCTGGGTTATCACGTAGTGGCATTGACCGGCAAGGAGGGCGAGCATGAATACCTGCGCTCGCTGGGGGCGAGTGAAATCCTGGCGCGCAAGGATATTGATACGGACGATACGCGCCCGCTGGGTAAAGGGTTATGGGCCGGTGCGCTGGATGCGGTGGGCGGTGCAACGCTGGCCTGGCTGACGCGCCACATGCAGCAGGGTGGGGTGATCGCCAGTTACGGCAATGCCGGCGGTGCGGAGCTGCATACCACGGTGTACCCGTTCATTCTGCGTGGCGTGCGTTTGCTCGGCATCGATTCGTCCGCCACCGAAATGCATCTGCGGCATGTGATCTGGGATCGTCTGGCTGGTACGCTGCATCCGTCGCAACTGGAGATGGTTGCGCATACTATTCCATTCACACAGTTGCCGGAGGCATTCGAGCCCATACTGCAGGGCCGCTCACGCGGGCGGACGGTGGTTAAAATCGACTGACTGGGCCGCCATGAGCAGGATGTGCTACATGCTATAATCCGCCCCCCGTATGGCGTGGGCGAAAGTGGCGGAATTGGTAGACGCACTGGATTTAGGTTCCAGCGCCGCAAGGCGTGAGAGTTCGAGTCTCTCCTTTCGCACCAGC
>CAZMSI010000175.1:0-1182 GCA_964568895.1 uncultured Sideroxydans sp.
CACGCCTGCAGTGCGCCGACGACTGGCTGCCCGAGCATGCCGAGATGGGCTGGGAACGGGTGCTCGACAAGGATGCGCTGGCCACCATCATGTACACCTCGGGCACCACCGGCAAACCCAAGGGCGTGATGCTGTCGCACCACAACATCGTCTACAACGCCTATGCCGGGCTGCTTACCTTTCCCATCAGGATTGGCGACATAACGCTGTCCTTCCTGCCGCTGTCGCACACCTTCGAGCGCACCGTCGGCTACTACATGAGCATGATGGCCGGGATGACGGTGGCCTACGCGCGCTCCATTCCGCTGCTGTCGGAGGATCTCAAGATCATTCGTCCCACCGTGCTGGTATCGGTGCCGCGCATCTACGAGCGCATCTACGACGCCATCCATGCCAAACTGGAACAGGTCTCGCCGCTGCAGCACAGGCTGTTCACGCTGACCGTGGGAACCGGCTGGCACCGTTTCGAATACCAGCAGGGACGCATCGGCTGGACCCCGAAATTGCTGCTGTGGCCGTTGCTGAAACCGCTGGTCGCGGACAAGGTAATGGATCGCCTGGGCGGCCGCCTGCGCCTGTCGATCAGCGGCGGCGCGGCGCTGCCGCCGAAAATTGCACGCCTGTTCATCGCGCTCGGCCTGCCGCTGCTGCAAGGCTACGGTATGACCGAGACCAGCCCCATCGTCAGCGTCAACCGCGCCGACAACAACTATCCTGCCAGCGTCGGGCCGACGCTGCCCGGTATCGAGGTGCGCATCGGCGAGCAGAATGCGCTGCTGGTGAAAGGCCCGTCCAACATGCTGGGCTACTGGCACGACCCGGAAGCGACGCATGCCATGATAGCCGAGGACGGCTGGCTCAACACCGGCGATACCGCGCGCATCGACAGCACCGGCCACATCTACATCACCGGGCGCATCAAGGAAATCATTGTGATGTCCAACGGCGAAAAGATACCGCCCGCCGACATGGAATTCGCCATCATGCGCGACCCGCTGTTCGACCAGGTGATGGTGTATGGTGAGGGGCATTCTGCGCTGCTGGTGCTGGCGGTGGTGAATCCGGACAAATGGAAGGAGTTCGCGCAGCAGGTGGGCGTGCGGCCCGACATGCCGGAATCGCTGCGCGACACCCGCGTTGAACAGGAAGTGTTGCAGCGCATCGCCGAGCAGATCAGGGAGT
>CAZMSI010000175.1:1192-4425 GCA_964568895.1 uncultured Sideroxydans sp.
GGCCCTGCGGGAGTTCCCCGGCTACGCCAAAGTGCGCCGCGCGCTGTTGCTGACCGAGCCGTGGGGCATAGAGAATGGCATGCTCACACCCACCCTCAAACTCAAGCGGCCGCAGGTTTCGGCGCGTTACGCCGACGAGATCGAACAACTCTACCAGGGAAAATGAAATGAACGACAACGAAACAGTTAGCCTTCCGGACCGCGAGCCGACATTGCGCGTGGTGGCGATGCCATCCGACGCCAACTACGCCGGCGACATTTTCGGCGGCTGGTTGATGGGGCAGGTCGATATCGCAGGCAGCGTTCCCGCGCTGCATCGCGCCCGCGGCCGCGTGGCCACGATAGCGGTGAATTCATTCGTGTTCAAGCAGCCGATATTCGTCGGCGACCTGGTGAGTTTTTATGCGAGCATCATCAAGGTCGGCCGCACTTCGATTACGGTCGACGTGGAAGTGTATGTGCAGCGTGATCCGGAGAACCCGACCTGCCACAAGGTCACCGAAGCCACGCTGACCTACGTCGCGGTGGGCGAGGACCGCAAGCCGAGGCCGGTACCGACGGCGCAGTGAGGGCCGGCGCAATTATAAAAAATGGAAAAACTTCGGAGGAGAGCATGAAGTTCAGGACGGGAATGACGACATGTGCCGTCGCCGCGGCATTTGCGGTGTTTTCCGGCGATGCGCTGGCATCCGGTTTTGCATTGCTGGAAAGTGGTGCCAGCGGCAGGGGCAATAGCTATGCGGGTGGCGCGGCAATTGCGGACGATGCTTCCACCATCTTCAGCAATCCCGCCGGCATGGCCAATATGTCGGGCACGCAGCTTGCCGTGACGTTGCATGCGCTCCAGCCGTCGGCGAAATTCAGCGGCACGATGAATGGCGCTGCGCCGCTGCAGCCCTCACTCGGCGGCATCGGCGGCGATGCGGGCGGCCTGAACTGGGTGCCCAATGCGGCTTTCATTAGCGAAATCAATCCACGGATGCGTTTCGGCCTGAGTGTGAATGTACCGTTCGGTCTGAAAACCGATTACGACCCGGGCTGGATGGGGCGTTTCCAGGCCATCAAGTCGCAGATAAAAACCATCAACCTGAATCCCGCGCTGTCCTGGCAGTTGAACGATACCGTGGCCATCGGTGCGGGCCTGAGCTATCAGCACATCAACGGTGAACTGAGCAGCGCCGTGAACTACAGTGCCGCGGCATTCAGTGCCGGCGGCGCGCCGTTGCTGGGGGCGATCGGCGGGGCGGGCGTCGAAGGCGTGTCCACCATGACCGGCAGCGACAATGCCTGGGGCTATAACTTCGGTGCATTGTTCAAACTCAGCCCGCAGACCCGCATCGGCCTGGCCTACCGTTCAACCATCAAGTACAAGCTGTCAGGAACGGTCACGTTTACTTCGGTTCCGGCCCCGCTGGCCGCGGGCTTTGCCAATGGGCCGGTCAATCTGGCGATCAGGATGCCGGACAGTTTTTCCGCCAGCGTGTTCCACCAACTGGACGACAAGTGGGACGTGATGGCGGACGCAAGCTGGACCGGCTGGAGCGTGCTGCAGCAACTGAAGATCGACCGCGCCAACGGCACCAATCTCACCACGGTTCCGGAAAACTGGCGCGATACCTGGCGCGTGGCGGTCGGTGCCAATTATCACTACAGCGCACAGTGGCTGTCGCGCATCGGCGTGGCTTATGAACAGACACCGGTACCTGACGCATTCCGCACTGCGCGCATCCCGGATGCCAACCGCTATGAACTTTCGCTGGGCGGGCAATACAAACCCACGAAGGACAGTGCCTGGGACTTTGCATATGCGCACCTGTTCATGCAGGGCGCACCGGTCAACCAGAATGCGGCGAACAATACCGACCTGACCGCCAGCGGTGCCGGTTACCTGCTCGGCAGTTACAACGACACTGCGAATGTGCTGAGCGTGCAATACACGCATAACCTTTAGATTGTGCAGTTAAGGGATGGCGCAGGCCGTCCCGTTTATTTGAATTACGTTGGAGCAAGCAGATGAGCGAAAACTTTTTTATCCGCAAGGTTGCGGTGCTGGGTGCAGGCGTGATGGGCGCGCAGATCGCCGCGCACCTGGTCAACGCCAACGTCGAGACATTGCTGTTTGAACTACCCGCGAAGGAGGGCGACCCCAATGGCAATGTCAACAAGGCGCTGGCCAACCTGAAGAAACTCGACCCCGCGCCGCTGTCCAGCCCCAACAAACTCACTTACATCCAGCCGGCCAACTACGAGCAGCACCTCGAACAGTTGCGCGACTGCGACCTGGTCATCGAGGCCATCGCCGAGCGCATGGACTGGAAGGAAGACCTGTATAAAAAAGTCGCACCCTTTGTTGGCGCGCACGCAATTTTCGCCAGCAACACCTCGGGCCTGTCGATCAACACGCTGTCCGAAGCCTTTCCCGAGGCGCTGCGCCATCGCTTCTGCGGCATCCATTTTTTCAACCCGCCGCGCTACATGCACCTGGTCGAACTGATTCCGTGCGCGGCCACCGAGGTAAAGCTGCTCGACCAGCTCGAGCCGTTCCTGGTGTCCTCGCTGGGCAAGGGCGTGGTGCGCGCCAAGGACACGCCCAACTTCATCGCCAACCGCATCGGCGTGTTTTCCATGATCGCCACCAAGCACCACGCGCAGGCATTCGGCCTCGGCTTCGACACCGTGGATGCGATCACCGGCCGCTACCTCGGCCGGCCCAAGAGCGCCACCTTCCGCACGCTGGACCTGGTCGGCCTCGACGTCTACTCGCACGTGGTCAACACCATGCGCGAAAACCTGGCCGACGATCCCTGGCACCAGCATTACGAATTACCGGGCTGGCTCGATCACCTGGTCGAGGAAGGCTCGCTCGGGCAAAAGACAAAGAAGGGTATCTACCAGAAGGTCGGCAAGGAAATCCGCGTGCTCGATCTCAACACCAACGAATACCGCGTGTCCGATGCGCAGGTAGACGAAGGCGTGAAGCACATCCTGCGCGAGCGCGACTGGGCGAAGAAGCTCGCCGGCCTGCGCGGCAACGCGCACCCGCAGGCGCAGTTCCTGTGGGCCGTGTTCCGCGACGTGTTCCACTACTGCGCGCTGCACCTCGAGCACATCGCCGACAATGCGCGCGACCTCGACCTTGCCGTGCGCTGGGGCTTCGGCTGGGACAACGGCCCGTTCGAGATCTGGCAGGCCGCCGGCTGGCAGCAGGTCGTCGCCTGGATCAACGAGGACAT
>CAZMSI010000176.1:0-4423 GCA_964568895.1 uncultured Sideroxydans sp.
ACTGGCGCGCCTCGCGCACGATCTCGCGCAGGATTTCGTAGCACACGGTCTGCGCAGTTTTTACCTCGCCGCGTCCCTGACAGGTGGGGCAGGGTTCACACAATACATGTGCCAGGCTTTCGCGGGTGCGCTTGCGCGTCATTTCGATCAGGCCGAGCGAAGAGAAATCGTTTACCGTGATGCGCGTATGGTCCAGCGCCAGTGCCTTGCGGAATTCATCCAGCACGGAATCGCGGTGTTCCCGGCTTTCCATGTCGATGAAGTCGCAGATGATGATACCGCCCAGGTTGCGCAGGCGCAGCTGGCGCGCGATGGCCTGCGCCGCCTCGAGGTTGGTCTTGAAGATGGTGTCGTCGAAATTGCGCGCGCCGACGAAGCCGCCGGTGTTGACGTCGATGGTGGTCAGCGCTTCGGTCTGGTCGATGATCAGGTAGCCGCCGGACTTGAGGTCGACACGGCGCGACAGCGCCTTTTCGATTTCTTCTTCCACCCCGTACAGGTCGAATAGCGGCCGGTCGCCGCTATAGTGCTCGAGCAGCGGAACGGCACTGGTAATGTAATCCTTGGCAAAATCCTGCATGCTCTGGTAGGTTTCGCGCGAATCAATACGGATGCGTGCGGTATCTTCGTTGGTTAGATCGCGCAATACGCGCAGACAGATATTGAGCTCGCAGTACAGCAACGAAGGCGCGGCGGAAGTCCTGGATTGCTCCTGCAGGCTGTCCCACAGTTTGTCGAGGTATTCGATGTCGGCGAGGAGTTCGCGCTCCGAAGCGGTTTCCGCCATGGTGCGCACGATGTAGCCGCCGCGGTGGTCGTCGGGCAGCAACTGTTGTACCAGGGTGCGCAGATTCTCGCGCTCGGCCTCGTTTTCGATGCGTTGCGAAACGCCGATGTGCGATTCCTGCGGCAGGAATACCAGCAGTCGGCCGGCGATGCTGATCTGGGTGGACAGGCGTGCGCCCTTGGTGCCGATCGGGTCCTTGACTACCTGCACCAGCAGGGATTGTCCTTCGGACAGTACTTTTTCGATGGGCTTGGCGGGATCGCCGTTGAGCTGGTTTTCCCAGATGTCGGCGACATGCAGGAAGGCCGAGCGGTCCTGGCCGATGTCGATGAACGCCGATTGCATGCCGGGCAGCACGCGCTTGACGCGTCCGATGTAGACGTTGCCGACCATGCCGCGGTTGCCGCCGCGCTCGATGTGCAGTTCTTGCGCCACGCCTTGTTGCATCAAGGCAACGCGGGTTTCCTGCGGCGTTACGTTGATCAGGATGTCGTCGTTCATGGTACCGGGTATCCGAACAGGGCCAGCAATTCTACCGTTTCGGCAAGCGGCAGTCCCACCACACCGGAATAACTGCCTTCGATGCGTTTTACGAAACTGCCGGCATGTCCCTGGATGCCATAGGCGCCGGCCTTGTCATGCACCTCGTTGCTGAGCACATAGCGGTGGATGCGTTCCTCGCTCAACTCGACGAAATCGACGGCGGTGGCGCTGAGCCGGGTTTCGATATGCTCCTGGAATGCCACCGATACCGCGGTCAGCACCTGATGCCTGCGCCCGGAAAGCTGGCGCAGAATGGCGGCAGCGTCTTCGCGGTCGCGCGGCTTGCCGAAAATCTTGCCATCCAGTTCCACCGTGGTGTCGGCGGCCAGCACCGGGAACGGCGGCAGGTTGCGGAACATCAGGGCATCCCAGCCGGCCTGCGCCTTTTCCGCACTGATCCGCTGCACATAGGCGTCCGGCTGTTCGTCGGGACGCGGCTCTTCATCCACGTCGATCTTGCGTCGCGGATCGGAGCGCAACAGCAGCATCTCGAAATTGATGCCGATCCGTTTTAATAGCTCGCGGCGACGCGGGCTTTGCGATGCAAGGTAAATGCGTGGATGAACGATCATGGCAGTAATATTAGCCTAAAAAATCCGGAATTCGCCCAAATGCAAGGCGCACAAAAATTTGCGTAGCGCCGCATATGAGTAAATATGTAAGCAAGCAAATTTTTGGGTAACACAGCAGTTGGGATGAAGTCCGGTTTTTTATTCGCGATGGTAAGGGTGATTGTGCAACAGGCTGTGTGCGCGATACAACTGTTCAGCCAGCAACACGCGCACCATGGCGTGCGGCAGGGTCAGCGCAGACAATGCCAGCAACTGTTGTGCGTTCTCTTTCACCGATTGGTGCAGGCCGTCCGCGCCGCCGATGATGAATGCTACATCGCGCCCTTCGCCCATCCATTGCTGCATCCTGTCGGCCAGTTGGCGCGTGGTCCAGTTGGCGCCGCGCTCGTCGAGCGCGATGCGCAGGCAGGAGGCGGGCAGCGCTGACTTGATGCGCTGCGCCTCGGCTTCCATGATCTGGGTGGTGGTCTTGCCGCTGGTACGCGGTTCCGGCTTGATTTCCAGCAATTCTGTTTTCGCTTCGCGCGGCATGCGTTTGGCGTATTCGTTGAAACCGGCGCTGATCCATTCCGGCATCTTGTGGCCGACGGAAGCGACCAGGAATTTCATTTTGCGCCGTGTGCGACATTGCGCGGCAGATGTTGCATGCTCCACAACTCTTCCAGGTTGTAATAGGTGCGCACCGCGGGCTGCATGATGTGTACCACCACGTCACCCAGATCGACCAGCACCCATTCGCCGGTATCGGCGCCTTCGATGCTGTTGGTTTTTTCGCCGCGCAGCCGGAGTTGTTCCTTCACATTGTCGGCCAGTGCCTTGGTTTGGCGCGTGGATTGCGCGCTGGCGATTACCATGCGCTCGAACAGTGAACTGAGCTTGCTGGTGTCGATCACGGTGATGTCATTGGCTTTGACGTCTTCGAGGGCGGCCACCACGGCCTGGGTCTTTTCTTCCAGTGTCAGCATATTTCGTTGTATAGATGATGGGATTGAATATAGTCGGTTACCGCATCCGGCACCAGATAGCGCAGGCTTTTGCCTTGCGCACAGCGGTTGCGGATGTCGGTTGCGGAAATTTCCAGCGTCGGCATGTCGAGCACCAGGACCGAGCCGGCTGCCGCTTCGTGCAGTGCCTGCGGTGATGGTGCGAGCCGCGCCTGGTATTCTGCGCGCAAGGTGTCGTCGGCAGCAAGGATGGCATTACCCAGCGGCCGGCCGTTGCGCTGTATGACCACGATATGTGCCAGTTCGAACAGTTTCTGCCATTCATGCCAGGTGTCGAGCTGCAGGAAGGCATCGCCCCCCATCAGCAGGCACAGCGGTTGTTGTTCGCCCAGCTCCGCGCGCAATGAAGCAAGCGTGTCTACCGTGTAGCTGGGGCCGCCGCGGTGAATCTCGCGTTCGTCGAGCATGAATGCGGCATTGTCCTGTACCGCCAGCCGCGCCATTTCCAGCCGGTGTTGCGTATCGGTATGCGGTTCGTTGCGGTGCGGCGGAATGCCCGCCGGGATAATGCGCACCGCGGCAAGGTTGCATTGCTCCAGTGCTTCCTGCGCGAGGCGCAGGTGGCCGTTGTGAATCGGGTCGAAAGTGCCGCCTAATATTCCTATGGGTTGGCTGCTTGCCATCTATAGGGCCAGCCTGCGCACGTCGGACAGCACCTGCGACAGCGCAGTGATGAAGCGCGCACCGGCCGCACCGTCGATCACGCGATGATCGTAGGACAGCGACAGCGGCAGCATCAGCCGCGGCACGAATTCGCCGTCTTTCCACACCGGCTTCATGCTCGAACGCGACACGCCGAGGATGGCAACTTCCGGCGCGTTGATGATCGGCGTGAAGAACGAGCCGCCGATGCCGCCCAGGCTGGAGATCGAGAAGCAGCCGCCCTGCATTTCGGCAGCGCTGATTTTCTTTTCGCGGGCGCGGCCACTGATTTCGGTGAGTTCCTTCGCCAGTTGTACGATGCCTTTCTGGTCTGCGTCGCGCAATACCGGCACCATCAGTCCTTCGGGCGTGTCGACGGCCACACCGATGTGGAAATATTTTTTCAGCACCAGGGTTTCGCCGCTCGCGTCGAGCGAAGCGTTGAATTCCGGGTATTGCTGCAGCGCTTCCACTACCGCCTTGATCATGAAGGCCAGCGGCGTGATCTTGATGCCTTGCGCCGCGTATTCGGCATTCAATTCCTTGCGCCAGGCTTCCAGGTCGGTGATGTCGGCCTCGTCGTGCTGGGTGACGTGCGGGATGGATACCCAGTTGCGATGCAGGTAGGAGCCGGACAGTTTCTTGATGCGCGACAGCGGCTTGTTCTCGATTTCGCCGAACTTGGCGAAATCGACCACCGGCATTTCCGCCACCTGCAGGCCGCCTGCACCGCGCGGCTGCGCGAGCTGCATCTTGACGAAGTTCTGTACATCTTCTTTGGTGACACGGCCTTTGCTGCCGCTGCCGCGCACCTGTGCCAGGTTCACGCCGAGTTCGCGTGCGAAGCGGCGGATCGAGGGGCTGGCATGGGCCTT
>CAZMSI010000177.1:0-4421 GCA_964568895.1 uncultured Sideroxydans sp.
AGCGCGGCAAATACGGTTATTCGCCGTCATGGGTGGCCAAGTCGAAATACGCGATGTCCACTGCGCTGACGCATTTCAACACCGCGCGCATGATGGGCGAGTACGTCAGCAAGTATTACCAGCCAGCCAGCCAGCAGGGCCGTCTGTACAGCAATGAAGGTTATGCTGCTGCGCGCCAGCTTTCGGCATGGAAGGCGCGCATCCGCAAGGCCTGGAACGGAGTGACCATCCGCCGTCTGGATGCGCCGGCAAAGCGCATCGAGTACGGGGCAAGCATGAATCTGGAGATGGCGGTCAATCTCAACGGCCTGCAGCCGGACGATGTCCATGTCGAGTTACTGCTGAGTCGCTTCATCGGCAAGAGCAAGCGCCCGATGCGGATTCCATTCCGTTTTCGCCATCAGGGGCCGGTCGACGACAGCAAGGAACAATTGTTTGTGCTCAATCTGCAGCCGGAACTGTGCGGCCAGCTCGACTACCACGTGCGCATTTACCCCAGCAATGCGCTGCTCACGCATCCCTTCGAAACCGGTTTGATGACCTGGCTTTAGGCAATCAATGAGCGGTACAGCGCGAGATACTGCTCCGCCGCATGGCGCCAGCTGAAGTCGTGCTGCATGCCGTTCAGCTGGATGGTTTTCCAGGTTGCCGACGAGCGGTAGAGACTGAGTGCGCGGTGCACGGTCTGCAGTAATTCTTCTGCCTCGGCCTGTTCGAACACGAAACCGGTGGCGCTGCCATCCTTCAGGGTTTTGCTGTTGCTGTCAGTCACGGTATCGGCCAGTCCGCCGGTGCGACGCACCACCGGAGGTGTGCCATAGGCCATGGAGTACATCTGGTTGAGGCCGCAGGGCTCGAAGCGCGACGGCATCAGGAACAGGTCGCTACCGGCGGTGATGCGATGGGCCAGGCCTTCGTCATAGCCGGTGGTGATGCTGACCTGTTCACGCCGGCCGTGCGCCAGCTTGGTCAACCCCTTCTCCAGCTGTGCATCGCCCTTGCCCAGTATGGCAAACTGTACGTCATCCTGCAGCAGTTCTTCCGCGCAGTCCAGTATCAGGTCGATACCTTTCTGGTGGGTCAGGCGGCTAACCAGCCCGAGCAACGGTATGTCGGCGTCAACCTCCAGTCCCAGTTCCTGCTGCAATGCCTGTTTGTTGGCAGCCTTGTCTTCGAGCGTACGCCAGCCATAGTTCTGCTGTAGGTGCTGATCGCTTTCCGGATCCCAGTCGCTGTCGATGCCGTTGACGATGCCGGTCAGGTCGGCGCGGCGCGTTTCCAGCAACCCCTCCATGCCGCAGCCGAACTCCGGCGTCTGGATTTCCCTGGCGTAGGTTTCGCTCACCGTGGTGATCTTGTTGGCATAAAACAGGCCCGCCTTGAGAAACGAGAAGTTGCCATAGAACTCGACGCCGTCGATCTGGTAGCTCGATGCAGGCAGGCCCAGACGAGGTATCCAGGACGCATCGAAATTGCCCTGGAACGCGAGATTGTGGATCGATATTATGGACTTCACATGCGGCACATGGAAAAAATGCAGCAGTGCCGGAATCAGCGCGCTCTGCCAGTCGTTGCAATGCACGATGTCCGGATGCCAGGAAAGCGGCGTGTTCGGCCCGGCAAGCAGTGCGCCGATCTGGCTGAGAAAACCGAAGCGCAGCGCATTGTCCGGCCACTCGCGAAAGTCCGGTCCCAGGTAAGGCCCGCCGGGACGGTCGTACAGCGCGGGACAATCCAGCACCAGCAGCGGCAGGTCGCCGCCGGGTATGGTGGCGGACAGCAGGCGGGCGCGACCTGTACTGCCGGATGGCGCGGGCAGTTCGGCGAGCACGCGGGGATGTTTCAGTTTTTCCAGTACCGGCGGATAGCCCGGGACCAGCACGCGGATGTCAACGCCGAGCTTGCGCAGCGCCGGCGGTAGCGAACCGCTTACATCCGCGAGACCTCCGGTCTTGACCAGCGGATGAATTTCCGAAGTAACAAAAAGTATATGCATGCCGGATACCTGGATGCCCTTGAGGGCAGTTATTCTTTGTTCGGCCAGCCCAGCGTGTCGCTTTTCAGCTCAGCAAAGTTCTGTTTCGATTTTTAAGATGACGCGGTATTTCGACGACGGCCCACTTCATCCGGGGAACTTCTGGTTACGGCATGAAGGGATTTTTTATGCCGGCATTTCTTTGATCGTCAGTTATTTGCCGGTTCTAAACGGCTTTAATTATATCGCCATATATGGCAGGAAAGGCAAGCGCTCAGGTTTTCCGGCACCGTTTGTAGTAGTTAATCAGGCCGTTGGTGGAAGTGTCGTGGGTGCTTACCTCGTCTGTCCCGGACAGTTCCGGCAGGATTTTCTGCGCCAGTTGCTTGCCCAGTTCGACACCCCACTGGTCGAACGAGTTGATGTTCCAGATGATGCCCTGCACGAATATCTTGTGTTCATACAACGCGATCAGCGACCCCAGGGTGCGTGGCGTGAGGGTGCGGAACAGGATGGAGTTGGTCGGGCGGTTGCCCGGGAACACCTTGTGCGGCAGCAGCCGTTCCAGCGCTTCGCCACTCATACCCGCCTGTTCCAGTTCGGCGCGCGCCTCATCCGCGGTCTTGCCCTTCATCAAGGCCTCGGTCTGCGCGAAGAAATTCGACAGCAGGATGGAATGGTGTTGCCCCAGCGGGTAATACGTCTCGACCGGTGCCAGGAAATCCGCCGGGATCAGCGGCGTGCCCTGGTGGATCAACTGGTAGAACGCGTGCTGGCCGTTGGTGCCGGGCTCGCCCCAGATTACCGGGCCGGTGGCGTAGTCCACGGTGTTGCCGTCGCGATCGGTGCGCTTGCCGTTGCTTTCCATGTCGCCCTGCTGGAAATAGGCCGGGAAGCGGTGCATGCATTGGTCGTAGGGCAGGATGACATGGCTTTGTGCGCCGAAAAAATCGTTGTACCAGACACCAAGCAGGCCGAGGATGACCGGCATGTTTTGTGCCAGCGGCGCATGGCGAAAATGTTCGTCCATTGCGCGCGCGCCGTCCAGCAGTTGCTCGAAGTTGTCCATGCCTGCCGCCAGTGCGATCGACAGTCCGATCGACGACCACAGCGAATAGCGTCCACCCACCCAGTCCCAGAATTCGAACATGTTGGCGGTGTCGATGCCGAACTTCTCCACCGCAGCGGCATTGGTGGAAAGCGCGACGAAATGTTTTGCGATGTGTGCTTCGTCCTTTGCCGTCGCGAGGAACCATTCGCGCGCGCTGTGCGCATTGGTCAGTGTTTCCTGGGTGGTAAAAGTCTTGGAAGCAATGATGAACAGCGTGGTTTCCGGCGACAGACTTTGCAGCGTGGTGGCGAGTTGCGCGCCGTCGACGTTGGAAACGAAATGCGCACGCGGCGTGCCGCAATACGGCTTGAGCGCTTCGGTCACCATCACCGGGCCGAGGTCGGAGCCGCCGATACCGATGTTGACCACATCCGTGATGGTCTGGCCGGTGTAACCGCGCCATACGCCGCTGCGCACCGCATCCGAAAATTCGCGCATGTGTGCCAGCGCGCGGCGCACGCCGGGCATCACGTCCTCGCCGTCGACGTAGACGGGGTCCTGGCCGCGCAACGCGGTATGCAGCACGGCGCGGTTTTCGGTGCAGTTTATTTTCTTGCCACTGAACATTTTCTCGGCCCAGCCTGGTACATCGGCTTGCTGCGCCAGATCGAGCAGCAGTGACATGGTCTCACCGGTGATGCGGTTCTTGGAATAGTCGAGCAGGATGTCCTCGAACTGCAGCGAGAATTTGTCGAAGCGCTGCGGGTCGCCGGCAAATAGCTCGCGCATGTGCAGCGGGGCGACGGTTTTCTGGTGCGTGGCCAGCGCCTGCCACGCGGGAGATGTCGTGAGTTCCGACATGATGGCTCCTATGTGTTGCGTATCAGGATCAGTCCGGCCAGTGGTGGCAGGACCAGCTTCAGCGAATACGGGTAACCCATCCACGGCATGTCTTCGGCCACCAGTCCGGCGCCGTTGCCCAGGTTGCTGCCGCCGTACAGTTCCGAATCGCTGTTCAGCAGTTCGTGGTAGCTGCCGGGCTCGGGCACGCCGATGCGATAGTCTGTGCGCGGCACCGGGGTGAAATTGAGCGCTGCCACCGCGAACGAGCCGTCACGTCCCCAGCGCAGATAGCTCAGCACCGACTGGTCCGCATCGTGGCAATCGATCCAGGAAAATCCCTCGTGCGAAAAATCGAGATCGTGCAGCGCAAGATTGTCGCGGTACAGGTGGTTAAGGTCGCGCGACAGGTCGCGCACGCCCTGATGCCATGGGATCTGCAGCAAATCCCAGTCCAGTGCCGACTTGACTTGCCACTCCCTGCCCTGGCCGAATTCGTTGCCCATGAAATTGAGCTTTTTGCCGGGATAGGTCATCTGGTACACGAACAGCAGG
>CAZMSI010000178.1:0-4413 GCA_964568895.1 uncultured Sideroxydans sp.
ATCGGGCCGGAATGGCGCACCTGGCGTTCGCGTTCCAGTTGTTTGTTGACCGCGTCCCAGTCGAGGTCGAGGAAGCTGACGCGTTCCAGCGTTTCCTTTTCCGCCTCGCGGAACAGTTTGTGCAGCGAGGCCTTGGGTATCGAGCGGCCGCCGAGTCCGGCTACGGTGGTGAAGCCGAGCAGGCCGGTGCCGGTCACTGCCATGCGCACGTCGGTGGCGAGGATGCCGCCCAGGCCGACCGCGAGGCTTTTTTCCAGCACCAGGAAACGCTTGCAGTTGACCAGCGCTTCGCGCACCTGTGCCAGCGGGAAAGGCCGGTAACTGGTGATGCCGAGCACGCCGATCTTGTGGCCGTCGGCGCGCATCTCGTCCACCACGTCCTTGATGGTGCCGAGCACCGAGCCCATCGCCACGATCATGGTCTCCGCGTCGTCGGCGCAATAGGTCTGCACCAGGCCGCAACTGTCGCGGCCGAACACGTCCTTGAATTCCTTCGCCAGTTGCGGGATGCGTTCCAGTGCCTGCAGCTGTTTGGCGTGCGCCAGGTAGCGCACTTCCATGAACGCTTCCGGGCCGACCATCGCACCGATGGTGATCGGCTCGGCCGGGTCGAGTACCTGGCGCGGATCGAACGGCGGCAGGTAGGCGTCCACCTGTTCCTGCGTCGGAATGTCCACCTGCTCGAAGGCGTGGGTCAGGATGAAGCCATCCATGCACACCATCACCGGCATCGACAATTCCTCGCCTAACCGGAATGCCTGGATGTGCAGGTCAACCGCTTCCTGGTTGTTTTCGGCGAACAGTTGCAGCCAGCCGGAATCGCGCTGCGACAGTGCGTCGGAATGGTCGTTCCAGATGTTGATCGGCGCACCGATGGCGCGGTTGGCGACGGTCATCACGATCGGCAGGCCGAGACCGGAAGCGTTGTACACCGCCTCGGCCATGAACAGCAGGCCCTGCGAGGCGGTCGCGGTGTAGCTGCGCGCGCCGGCGGCAGACGAGCCGATGGCCACCGACATCGCAGCGAATTCCGATTCGACATTGATGAATTCGCACGGCGACAAACTGCCTTCCTTTACTGTCTTGCCCAGCGCTTCGACGATGTGGGTCTGCGGCGAAATCGGATAGGCGCAGATCACTTCCGGGCGGCACAGCGCCACAGCCTGGGCGACAGCTTGCGATCCTTCAATCTGTTTTAACATTGCTATGCTCCTTGTGCAGCGGCCTGCTTTTCGGCCAGCACGGTTTCATAGGCTTCGGTGGCGGCGGCGATGTTGCCTTCTGCGACCTTGCCGGAGAACTTGCCGTTGATTGCCTTGACCACCGATTCCAGTTTGATGATGCCGGAGATCGCGGCGAAGCCGCCGAGCAGCGGTACGTTGGGGATGGGCCGCCCGATGTGCTTGAGGCCGATCTCGGTGGCGGCCACGGTGCACAAGTGATCCGGACGGCAGCGCTTGAGCAACTCGCCCAAGCCCAGTTCGGAAAGTGTCTTGGTAGTGTTGATCAGTACGTAGCCGTCGTCTTTGAAGCCGGCAAACACGTCGACCTGGTGCAGCAGGGTCGGGTCCTGGATGATCAGTGCGTCCGGCTCCATGATCGGTTCGCGCAGCCGGATATCCTTGTCGTCGATGCGGCAGAACGATACTACCGGCGCGCCGGTGCGCTCGGAACCGAAGCTGGGGAAAGCCTGGGCATGGTGCCCTTCGCCAAAGGCGGCAACGGACAGCATTTCTGCGGCGGTGACTACGCCTTGTCCGCCGCGGCCGTGAATTCGTATCTGGAACATTTCGTTACCTCGCATTCAGTGCAATCGAATCCTGCCGTTCCGGAATTTTACATCCAGGCGGATGTTGCTGCTACCTATTCAAGCCAGGGCAGCTTTTCGTCGGGGCCGTAGATGTAGCCGCTCTGGATGAAGAACTCCCGGTTTTTTCTGGGGCCGCAGATGTAACCGTCCTCGATGTAGTACTCGCCGTTGGTATTGGGGCCGTAGATATAGTTGGCCTGTATGTAATATTCGCCGCCGCTCATCCCGGGGCCGTAAATAAACCCGTCCTTGATGTAGTATTGTCCTGAAGTCATGGCAGGTAGCCTTTGAGATTGAGACCGGGGACTGTCAGCATTTGTTCCTCGTTCGTTTTCGGGGAATCATCGTACGGCCAGCAGTTCCACGTCAAACACCAGCGCCGCGTTCGGCGGAATGTCCCTGCCCGCTCCGCGTGCGCCGTAGCCGAGGCTGGCGGGAATTATCAGCGTGCGCTGCCCGCCGACCTTCATTCCGGCCACACCCTGGTCCCAGCCTTCGATGACCTGGCTCGCGCCGAGCCTGAATTCGAATGGCTGGCCGCGGTCGCGCGAGCTGTCGAATTTCGCGCCGTGATGGTCGGGTCTGGTGTCGTCATACAGCCAGCCGGTGTAATGCACCTTCACCATCTTGTACTGCGTCGCCTCGGCACCGGTGCCGACCTTGACGTCGGTAATTTCCAGTTTGGTGACCTTGTCGGATCCGGGCGCCGTCGCGCGCTTGCCGCAGCCGGACAAGGCCATGATTGCGGATAACAACAGGATGGAGGATAAAAAAGCAAAGCGGTTCATTCGTTGTTCTCCACAAGTTTCAAGCGAAAATTTCTGCTTCCATGAAGGTCACGGCATGGCCGGCGAGCACAACGCGATCACCCTTGAGTTCGCATTGGATGTCGCCGCCACGTTTGGAAATCTGCCGGGCGTTTAATATCTGCTTGCCCAGCTTTGCCGACCAGTACGGTGTCAGCTCGCAGTGTGCAGAGCCGGTGACCGGATCTTCCGGGATGCCGATTTTTGGCGCAAAGAAGCGACTTGCAAAATCGACAGTGTTTCCGCGTGCAGTAACCGCCACACCGCGCAAGCCCAATGTGGCCAGTTGGACGAAGTCAGGCTGAATCGAACGTATCTCGTCCTCGCTGTCGAATACCACCACGTAATCATCTGCCGCCAGCACCTCGCTTGGCCGGGTGCCGAGCCCGGCCAGCAAGGCTTCCGGAGGAATGCATGGCGTGGGCGGCACGGAAGGGAAATCCATTACCAGCAATTCTCCCCTGCGTTCTACGGACAGTTTTCCGCTGAGCGTTTCAAAGGTAATGACGGGGGCGGTATGGCCAAGATGCTCAAATATTACGTGTGCAGTTGCCAGGGTTGCATGGCCGCATAGTTTGACTTCGGCAAGCGGCGTAAACCAGCGCAAGTGGAAGTTTTGCCCGGCTTTTATGCAGAAGGCAGTTTCGGAAAGATTGTTCTCTGCGGCAATCGACTGCAGCAAACTGTCATCCGGCCATGCATCGAGCGGACAGACAGCAGCAGGGTTACCGCCGAATAATCGGGAGGTGAATGCGTCGACCTGATATTGCCTGATCCTGAGCGCCATTCTCAGTAACTCAGCACTGGCGCCAGCCAGCGCTCGGCCTCTTCCAGCGTCATGCCCTTGCGCTTCGCATAGTCCTCGACCTGGTCCTTGTTGATTTTGCCAATGGCAAAGTATTTGGCTTCGGGGTGCGAGAAGTAGAAGCCGCTGACCGCCGCGGTGGGCAGCATGGCGTAGCTTTCGGTGAGCGTGATGCCTGCGTTCGTGGGTGCCTGCAGCAGTTCGAACAACGGTCCCTTTTCGGTGTGTTCGGGGCAGGCGGGATAGCCGGGTGCCGGACGGATGCCGCGGTATTGCTCGGCGATCAGTTTTTCGTTGTCCAGTTGCTCGTCAGCGGCATAGCCCCAGAATTCGCGGCGCACGCGCAAATGCAGGTGCTCGGCAAAAGCCTCGGCCAGACGGTCGGCCAACGCTTTCAGCAGGATCGCGTTGTAGTCGTCGTTGTTTTTCTCGAAGCGCTCGACGTGTTTCTCGATGCCGATGCCGGCAGTGACCGCGAAGGCACCGATGTAGTCCTTGACCTTCGTTTCTTTCGGTGCAATGTAGTCGGCCAGGCAGTAGTTCGGGATGTCGGCTGGTTTTTTGGTCTGCTGGCGCAGGTTGTGCCAGGTCATCGCAACCTGTTTGCGTTTGTCGTCAGTGTAGATTTCGATGTCGTCGCCATTCACGCTGTTGGCCGGGAACAGGCCGAACACCGCGTTCGCGGTCAGCCATTTTTCCTTGATGATCTGCTTCAGCATGGCCTGCGCGTCAGCGAACAGTTTGCGCGCTTCTTCGCCTACCACTTTGTCGTCCAGTATTTTCGGATAGCGGCCGGTCAGTTCCCAGGCCTGGAAGAACGGCGACCAGTCGATGAAATCGACCAGCGCGTCGAGCGGGTAGTTTTCCAGTTTGTGCACGCCGGGCAGTTTCGGCTGCGGCGGGGCATATTTTTCCCAGTCCGTTTTCAGGCCATGCACGCGCGCTTCTGCCAGCGGGACGTAGGTCGCCTTGCCTTTCTTGCCCTCATGCTG
>CAZMSI010000179.1:0-4379 GCA_964568895.1 uncultured Sideroxydans sp.
CGATACCTTCGGCCAGCGCCTGTTCGATCTCATGCTTGTTGGCCTGCATCTTGTCGATCGGGAAAATTGAAGTCAGTGTCACCTCTGCGCCCTGCTTGGCGGAGATATCCGCCACGTCCTGCGCCAGTTGCCCGGCAATGGCGTGTTCCATGTCGGTGGGCTTGGCGTGTTCGATGTGTCCCAGACGGCGTGCCACGGTGGCGACGTCGATCGAGGTGTCGCCACCGCCGATTACCACTACGCGCTTGCCGACATGTTGCAGGCGGCCGTCGTTGAATGCCTTGAGGAAGGCGGTCGCGGTGACCACGTTGGGTGCTTCGCTGTCCGGAGTGGGCAATGCGCGGCCGGCCTGTGCGCCCATGCCGAGAAATACCGCATCATAGTCCTTGCGGATCTGCTCCAGCGTGATGTCCTTGCCGATGTGGCAGTTCAGTTTTGTTTCTACGCCGAGGTCGATGATGCGCTGGATTTCTGCATCCAGTATGTGGCGCGGGGTGCGGAAGCCCGGGATGCCGTAGCGCATCATGCCGCCCAGATGTTCGTGCTCGTCGAAGATGGTGACGGCATGGCCTTTCATCACCAGTTGATAGGCGCAGGCCATGCCTGCCGGGCCGCCACCGATGATGGCGACCTTCTTGCCGGAGGGGGCGACTTCAGGCTTGTTGAATTTAAGGTTGTTCTGGATCGCATACTCGCCGAGGAAATGTTCGACCGAGTTGATGCCGACGTGGTCTTCCACTTCGTTGCGGTTACAACCGGTTTCGCACGGTGCCGGGCAGACGCGGCCCATCACCGAGGGGAACGGGTTGGCTTCGGTCAGCACACGCCAGGCATACTCCTGCCATGGCATGGACGGCTTGCCATCTGCACCGACAGGCGGCTTTTCCATGCCGCGCGCGATCTGCAGGTAGCGACGGATGTCTTCGCCGGCCGGGCAACTGCCCTGGCAGGGTGGGGTAGACTGGATATAGGTCGGGCACTTGTAGGACCAACTGGACTGGAAAATCCGGTCGTGGCTGCTTACCTTGGTGTCACCCTCTTTGTAGCGGCGGAAAGTGAGTTTTGCTTCTTGCTGTTCGGTCGTTGCTGACATCGCATGCCTCCAATCAATAAATCTCTGTTTGTCCTATTGTTCCTGCTGTTCCGCGGGTTCCTGCTGAGCCGCTTGTTCTTGCTGCGCCATTTGTTCCTGTTCCGGCAGGATGATCGCGTTGCTCACCAGCTGGTGCACGCCGCCGATCATGCCGCGGTTGAAGTTGTAGTAAGGCAGCACCTTGCTGAACTGCGTCTTGCAAATGGCACAGATTGCCGCCAGGTAGTTCACGCCATGGCTGTCCACCACCTGCTGCAGCGCCTCCATGCGCGGCAGTGCACCCTTCACGCGCAGGTCGAGCAGATCGTCGGTGAGCAGGCCGCCGCCGCCGCCGCAGCAGAAGGTCTTTTCGCGGATGGTGTTCTCGTCCATGTCGACGAAGTTGTTGGCCACTGCCTTGATGATGTTGCGCGGAATCTCGAACTGGCCGCCCGGCTCGTCGCCCATGCGCGAAGCGCGCGCCACGTTGCAGGAATCGTGGAAGGTGATGGTCAGGTGGTCGTTCTTCGACTTGTCGAGCTTGAGCTTGCCCTGCTCGATCAGGTCCCAGGTGTATTCGCAGATATGGGTCGGCTGCTTGTAGCGCGGATCGAGCTGGCTCTGCAGTTGCACCGCGAACGGGTCGTCCGCGCCTGCGCCGATGCCGGCCAGCGTGTTCCAGAAACTGTAGGCGACGCGCCAGGCGTGGCCGCATTCGCCGACGATGATGCGCTTCACGCCGAGATCGAGCGCGGCCTTGCGGATGCGCAAGGCAACCTCGCGCATCTGTTCGTAGTTACCGATGAACAGGCCGAAATTGGCGCCTTCCGAGGCCATCGAGGACAGCGTCCAGCTGGCGCCGACGGCGTGGAATACCTTGGCATAACCGATCAGGCCGTCGATGTGCGGCTCGGCGAAGAAATCGGCGGAAGGCGTAATCAGCAGGATCTCCGCACCCTGGACGTCGACCGGGAATTTCACGTCGATGCCGGTATCTTCCTTGACGTCCTCTTCCAGTCCTTCCAGGGTGTTTTCCAGCGCCGGTCCCGGCAGGCCAAGGTTGTTGCCGATCTTGTGCACCTTGCCGATGATCTCGTTGGAGTATTTCTGGCCGTAGCCGACCGCATCGAGGATGTCGCGCGCGGCCATGGTGATTTCGGCGGTGTCGATGCCGTAGGGGCAGAACACCGAGCAGCGGCGGCATTCCGAGCATTGGTGGTAGTAGCTGTACCATTCTTCCAGCACATCCTTGGTCAGATCGCGTGCGCCGACCAGCTTCGGGAACAGCTTGCCGGGCAGGGTGAAATAGCGGCGATAGACGCTGCGCAGCAGGTCCTGGCGCGCCACCGGCATGTTCTTCGGATCCTGGGTGCCGATGAAGTAATGGCATTTGTCGGTACAAGCACCGCAGTGTACGCAGGCATCGAGATAGACCTTGAGCGAGCGGTATTTCTTCAGCAGCTCGCCCATTTTAGCGAGGGCGCGCTCCTTCCAGTCTTCCGGTAGTTCACCGGGAAAGCCCAGATCGGCCTGGATTTTTTCGTTGGCGATAAAAGGTTTGGTTCCTTCCATCGAGCCTGGCTTCAGGGCCGGGATGATGGGGATGACGCGGTAGGGAGGTGCGGTGATCTCGGCGGCCATTTATTTCTCCAGCCCTGCCGCCCACGGCGCAATGTGGCGGTGTTCGCGCGGGTTGTCACTCTGGTTGCGGCTGGGCGAGAAGAATACGCCCGGCGCATGCAGCAGCTTGCTGAACGGGAAAATGATCATCAGTGATGCGACCAGACCCAGATGAACATAGAGCAGCGCACTTTGCGGCAGCGGCTGCACGTCGAAATACATCAGGCCGAGGAAGAAGGATTTGACCGAGACGATATCGGTGTGCACCAGCCATTTCATCGACAGGCCGGACAGGCCGATGCCCAGCAGTAGCACCAGCATCAGGTGGTCGGACGGCGTCGAGATATAGCGGATGCGCTCGACCAGGAAACGGCGCGCCCACAGTCCGGCCAGCCCTGCCACCATCAGGAACCCGGCATAGATACCGAACGGCTGTATTAGCACCACCCAGGACCAGACAGGCTCGGTGAAGTAGCGCAGGTGGCGCAGCAATACCAGCGCCAGGCCAAGGTGGAACATGACGCCAAACATCCAGATCCACAGATTGGATTTGAACAGGCTTTCGAACAGCATGACTTCGCGTGCCATGCGCAACACCACGCCGCCGGTGGTGGTCGGCGCCGGGGTGGTGGGAATCTTGAGCGGCGCCGGGGTGCGCGCATAATCGGCGATGCGATAGGCAAGGCCGCCTGTGAACAGGATCGCCGCAAGATAGAACAGGATGGCAAATAATGTAGTCATCTCGATCAGAACCAGGATTCCGGATTCAGGAACCAGGTCAGGCTACGCCTGAATCCCGACACCCGAATCCTGATGCCTGATTTATACGCAGCCGGTCGGCTTGGGCAGGCCGGCGATCTTGCACGCCTGTTTGGCCGGGCCGTAAGGGAACAGATCGTACAGATACTGGCTGTTGCCCTTGTCGGCACCAAGCTTTTTGCCGATGGCCTTGGTCAGTACGCGCACGGCCGGGGCGATCTGGTATTCGTCGTAGTATTCGCGCAGAAAATCGACGACTTCCCAGTGCTGGTCGGTCATGTTCACGTTCTCGGTGCCGGCGATGTAGTCGGCGACTTCCTTGTTCCAGTCGGCGAGGTTGACCAGGTAACCTTCTTCATCGGTTTCGTAGGATTTGCCGTTGACTTCGATGTTAGGCATGGAGTTCTCCTTAATTGTAATAGTGGTGGTTCAAAGCCAGGATTGGCAGTTTTTGCTTGCTGCGACGAGGTCGACGAAGCCGCCGTAATCGACGCTGTTGACGCCGTCGATCAGGCGGTCTGCCATGCCGCGCGCTTCCAGGTCAGGTTGCAATACGTGAACCTTGAAGTTTTTCATCGCTTCGCGCATTTTATCTTCTGTCGCAGTTCCGGAGGTGGCGGCATATACCGCGTCCTCGATCAGCAGGATGTCGCCGCCCTGAGCTACGCGCAGGCAGGAATCGAACGAGCCGTTGCCGAGCGGGGACTTGTTGATGATGTGTAGCATCTAATATTCTCCTCTCATAACCAGCGACTTGGCTGGCGTTGTTTGGCAGCCAAGTCGAATGGCTAGTTGTTACATCAGAAGCTCAGGACCACGTCCTGCTCGTCCATCAATGCGCCCATCTCGGCGCGCGGCAGTACGATAACGTCGACCAGCAGGTCGTCTTCGCTCAGGCCGCGTTCCTCGAGCGCTACCTTTTCAACAT
>CAZMSI010000180.1:0-4360 GCA_964568895.1 uncultured Sideroxydans sp.
CCTTGCGGCACACGGACCTGAACCGTGCGCGTCTACCAATTCCGCCACCTGGGCATTGCTTGAGGGCGCGTAATTTAATCGTTATAGGATATTGTGTCAATGAAAAAACCGCAGTTGGATAATTGCTGATGAAAAACAGGAAAAAGAACGTTCGTGAACTGGATCCGTTCCTGGAACGCGAAAGGGCGCAGTATGAGCACCCGCTGCCCAGCCGCGAGTACGTCCTGCAAATACTGGAAGAGCGGGGCGCGCCGATAGCGGAAGAGGAATTGTGCAGCCTGCTGCATATCGAGGAGCAGGAGAGCGAACTGTTTACCCGTCGCCTGCGCGCGATGCAGCGCGACGGGCAGATCATGCGCAACCGCAAGGGCGCGCTCTGCGTGGTGGACAAGCTCGATCTGGTCAAGGGCAAGGTGCAGGGGCATCCGGACGGTTTCGGTTTTGTGATTCCCGAGGACGCTAGCGCCGATCTGACGCTTTCCGCCAAGGAGATGCACAAGGTGTTGCACGGCGACACGGTGATGGTGCGCGTTGCCGGGATGGATCGCCGCGGACGGCGCGAAGCGAAAATCGTCGAGGTGCTGGAGCACGCCAACAATCGTGTGGTCGGCCGTTTGCACGAGGATCACGGCATTCTGTTCGTGGTGGCAGAAAACCGCCGCATCAGCCAGGATATCCTGGTTGCACCGGGCGGCGCTGGCGGCGCGAAGTCTGGGCAGGTGGTAGTACTGGAAATATTGCAGCAGCCTTCCAAGCATGCGCAGCCCATCGGCCGCATCGTCGAGATACTCGGTAATTATGCCGATTCCGGCATGGAAATCGAGATCGCGCTGCGCAAGCACGAGTTGCCTTACGAATTTCCCAAGGATGCCGAACGCCAGGCGAAGAAATTCGCACATGAGGTGCCGCCCGAAGATTACGCCGGGCGCGAGGAAGTGCGTCATCTGCCGCTGGTCACCATTGACGGCGAAACCGCTCGCGACTTCGACGATGCAGTATATTGCGAGCCGGACGGCAAGGGATTCCGGCTGCTGGTGGCGATTGCCGATGTCAGTTCCTATGTGCAGCCAGGCGATGCGCTGGACAAGGAAGCGCTTAATCGCGGCAATTCGGTGTACTTTCCGCGCCGGGTGATTCCCATGCTGCCGGAAGAATTGTCCAACGGCCTGTGTTCGCTCAACCCCAATGTTGATCGTTTATGCATGGTGTGCGACATGCGGATCAGCGCCAGGGGCGATATCGAGCAATACCGATTCTATCCATCGGTCATGTACTCGCACGCACGTCTGACCTACAACCAGGTAGCGGCAATGCTGGCCAATCCCAAGGGCCCGGAAGCACATCAATATGCCAAGGTGCTGCCGCACGTGCAGAACCTGCACAAGCTGTTTCAGGTATTGCTGCATGCGCGCGAAAAACGCGGCGCCATCGATTTCGAGACCATCGAGACGCAGATGATCTTCAACGACCAGGGCAAGATCGAGCGCATCGAGCCGGTGGTACGCAATGACGCGCACAAGCTGATCGAGGAATGCATGCTGGCAGCCAATGTCTGTGCAGCAGCGTTCCTGCAGGAACATAAACATACCGTGCTGTACCGCGTGCACGAGGGGCCGACGCCGGAGAAGCTGGAAGCAGTGCGCGAATTCTTCAAGGAGTTCGGATTGCAACTGGGCGGCGGCGAGGTGCCGGAGGCGGGCGATTACGCCAGGTTGCTCAAGCAGGTCAAGGGGCGTCCCGATGCCGCGTTGCTGCAAACCGTGATGCTGCGCTCACTGCGCCAGGCTCGCTATTGCCCGGATAATGTCGGGCACTTCGGGCTGGGTTATGAAGCCTATACCCACTTTACCTCGCCGATCCGCCGTTACCCGGACCTGCTGGTGCATCGCGCCATCAAGGCGGTGCTGAACGGCGAGCAATACAAGCCGAAAGAGAAATGGGACGTGCTGGGCATCCATTGCTCGCAGACCGAGCGCCGTGCCGACGATGCTACGCGCGACGTGGAGGCCTGGCTCAAATGCTTCTACATGCGCGACCATCTGGGCAGCGCGTTTGACGGCACCATTTCCTCGGTTACCGGCTTCGGCCTGTTCGTGTCACTGGACGACATCTATACCGAGGGGCTGGTGCACGTGTCCGAACTCGGCGCCGACTATTTCCACTTCGATGCGGCCAAGCACCAGATGTTGGGCGAGCGCACCGGCAAGCGCTACCGTCTTGGCGACCGTGTCCGCGTAAAAGTAGTGCGGGTGGATATGGAAAGCACCAAGATCGATTTCACACTGGTGGAAGACAAAGGCTCGGACAACTTGCACGAGAAGAAAAAATCCTCGGGGAAAAAGCCCGCCAAAAAGAAAACCGGGGCATGGTAACGCATGGCTGAAACGAAAATCATTCACGGCTTCCATGCCGTTACCGCGCGTATCCGCCAGCATGCCGATAGCGTTATGGAGGTTTACCTGGATCCACAGCGCCGCGACGCCCGGATGCGCGACTTCGTCAAACTGGCGGAAAGCCAGGGTGTGCGCACCATCCAGGTGGACGGCAAACGGCTGGATGGCATGGTCGGTAATGCGCGGCATCAGGGCGTGGTTGCGCGCGTTCATGCCATGCGGCGCGTGCAGCATCTGGACGATGTGCTGGAAACCCTGACCGAGCCTGCGCTGCTGCTGGTGCTGGACGGCGTGCAGGACCCGCATAACCTCGGCGCCTGCCTGCGCAGTGCCGATGCTTTTGGCGTCCATGCGGTGATCGCCCCGAAGGATCGCGCCGTGGGTCTCAATGCCACGGTGGAAAAGGTTGCCTGCGGTGCGGCCGACACGGTGCCTTACATTACCGTCACCAACCTCGCGCGTACCCTGCGCGAATTGAAGGAGCACGATATCCATGTGGTCGGTGCGGACGGCACGGCAGAAACCGATCTGCATGGTTTCCGGCACGAGGGTGCTGTGGCCTGGGTGCTGGGGGCGGAGGGCGAAGGTCTGCGTCGCCTGACCCGCGAGACCTGCGACCAGCTGGTGCGTATCCCGATGCTGGGCAGCGTGGAAAGCCTGAACGTGTCGGTAAGCGCGGGAATCTGCCTGTATGAGGCAAGGCGTCAGCGCGAAGGTGGCGCGTAGGCCGGGCTGATAATTCCACGGGGCCTTTGGCGTGCCCTTGGTGCATCCCTGCGGCGTACTGCAGCGGCAGTCTTGAAATCCACCGGACCGATCCATATATACCCCATCAGTCATTAATCAGAGGGAGAAATACGCATGACCGAGAACGTTGCTGCCAGTCGCGAGACCCTGGGTTTCCAGACAGAAGTCAAACAGCTGTTGCAGCTGATGATCCACTCGCTGTATTCCAACCGCGAGATTTTCCTGCGCGAACTGATTTCCAATGCATCCGACGCCTGCGACAAGTTGCGCTTCGAGGCGCTGCATAACGACAGCCTGTTCGAGAACGATTCCGAACTGAATATCCGCGTCGCCTATGACAAGGAAGCACGTACGCTGACTGTCAGCGACAACGGTATCGGCATGAACCGCGACGACGTGATCGCCAATCTTGGCACCATCGCCAAGTCCGGCACGCGCGAATTCTTCAGCCAGTTGTCCGGCGACCAGCAGAAAGATGCACACCTGATCGGCCAGTTCGGCGTGGGTTTCTATTCCGCCTTCATTGTGGCCGACAAGGTGACCGTGCTGACGCGCCGCGCTGGAGAAAAGAGTGACCAGGGCGTGCGCTGGGAGTCTGACGGTGGCGGCGAGTTCTCCATCGAGATGGAGGACAAGGCGGCGCGCGGCACCGAGATCACGCTGCACCTGCGCGAAGAACAGGACGACCTGCTGGAAGGCCACAAGCTGCGCGACATCATCCACAAGTATTCCAACCACATCGTACAGCCGATCCTGATGAAGAAAGAGGAGTGGAAGGAGGGCAATAACGAAATCCTGGACGAAGACGAGACCGTCAACCAGGCTTCCGCGCTGTGGACGCGCAGCAAGAACGAGATCACCGAAGAGCAGTACCAGGAATTCTACAAGCACGTCGGCCACGACTTCGACAATCCGCTGGCCTGGGCCCATGCGCGCGTCGAGGGCCGCCAGGAATATACGCAGTTGCTGTATATCCCGAGCCGCGCACCATTCGATATGTGGGACCGCAATGCACGCCACGGCATCAAGCTCTATGTGCGCCGCGTGTTCATCATGGACGATGCCGAACAATTGATGCCGCAATACCTGCGCTTTGTGCGCGGGGTGGTGGATTCGTCCGACCTGCCGCTTAACATATCGCGCGAAATTCTGCAGGAATCGAAGGACATTGAGGCGATCCGCAAGGGCTGCACCGTCAAGGTGCTGGGCCTGCTCTCCGA